>CAYZUW010000066.1:0-14873 GCA_964481325.1 uncultured Saprospiraceae bacterium | reverse complement strand
AAATATCGCCAAAAGAGTCATTTTGTGGTTTCGTGACTTTTCGGAGCGGACTCATTATTTAAATTTTCTATGAACGCCAAGTAATGCTCTAATACTTGCTCTGGAGCTTCAATCAAAGGAAAATGACCGATTTCTTCTAGGTCAACAACGTCTGGGTTAGGAATAATCTTCTTATACATCTTAACCATATTTTGACCTGAAATGGGGTCTGCTAAACCGTCTATTAATCTCAGCGGAACATTCGTATGTTGGGTAGCAGCTAGCCATCGATTTTGGTTGATTACTCTTTCTTTCATATATCTTATCACAAGATGAACCACATACTTGCCACCATTAAAATTGATTAACTCCCAAAACTCGTCTAGCTCTAATTCAGAAGGCTGTGTATGTGGACCGAAAATCATTTTGAAATTCTTGCCTAACTTCTCCCTTGTGAAAAATCTTCCTACGAGACCTCCTAAAGGGCTCATTAAAAGTTTCTGTATGAATAGCGGTTTATAAGAATCAACAAAGAGCCCTCCATTCAAAAAGCATAAAGATTCGATATTGAGACCAGGTTTGTTTTCAAGTTCTCTTTGATTAAATCTAGCTAATAACTCTTGTGCAACAGTATCTCCATAATCGTGGCTTAGTATTTTTACAGTCTTAATGTGCTTAGATTGTAAGAAGTCTTCTATTAAATCTGCCTGATCAAAAATACTGTAGTTGTATTTTCTAGGCTTAGCGGAAAAACCAAAACCAATCATGTCTAGACAGAGCACTCTATACTTTTTCGTTAACTCCTGATGCATCTGCCACCAATCCCAGGAGGAAGTTGGGAAGCCATGGATGAGCAATAAATCTTCTCCTTCACCTTCATCTATGGTAAAAATTTTATGATTTTTATATAGATACTGAATCCCTTTGGTCTGCCATTCTTTAAGTGTCATCATGCTAAAGTTTATATTTGATTTACCCGAGTGGATTCTCCATTATTATTTTTAAATTAAATATTGGATTCACGGACTAATTGCTTTAGATATGTAGTAGCATTTTCAATAGCGTCTTGTTGATTGTTTGCTACGCTCATTATATCATAAACCTTAAAGATATTAAGGAAATCCATATCCTTTGAAGATAAATTATTTTCACCTACGAAAAGGTATAAAAGGGTTTTGTGTTTTTGACAAAGTTCTGCTAGACCATGAATCAATTTTCCTTGGATAGTTTGTCTATCAATTTTACCTTCTCCAGAAATTACCAAGTCAGCCCCGATAATCTTTTGCTCTAAATTAATTAATTTAATAATGCTTGCAGTGCCACTTTTTATTTGTGCTTTGAACAGTGCCACTAAGGCTGCAGGTACTCCTCCAGCGGCTCCACATGCAGGAATATTGGAGACATCTCTCCCAGAATGTTGTTCAAGTTTTTCACTAAAATTCTGAAGCCCTTTGTCAAGTTCTTTTACCAAGTTAGTATCAGCTCCTTTCTGTTTTGCATAGACATAGGCGGCTCCATTTGGGCCATGCAATGAATTGTTGACATCGCATAATAATTCTAATTTAAGTCCTGAAAACTGATTTAAATCAGCTTTATTTTGAATACTACAAACTTTAGCTAAGCTTTGACCAATAGGAAGAAGTGGTTTATTCCTATTATCAAAAAAAGTGTACCCAAGCGCAGAAGCAATTCCCATTCCTCCATCATTTGTAGCAGATCCGCCTAAGAAAAGATAAATGTTTTTGTAGCCTTTATGAAAAGCATCTTTGATGATTAGTCCAGTGCCCAGCGTAGAGGTACGGGATGGGTTATATTCTTCCTTTTTCAATAAATTTAGCCCACTAGCTTTTGCTAACTCTATAAATGCAGCTTTTGAGGAAGTATAATAGTAAGTATTTATGGCTCTACCCAGTGGATCAAAAGTTTGAATTTCCTGTTTTTGCAAGTTCAGCTGTTCACTTATGATATCAATAGAGCCTTCACCACCATCCGCCATAGCTTGTGTTTTTATTTGGTAATTATTTGGACTTTTCAATAGGGCATCTTGGATGCTTTCGCAAACTTCACGTGAACTAAGAGAGTCTTTAAATTTATCTGGCGCGATTAGTATTTTAAGAGTATCCTTCACTTAGCAATTTGTTATATCTCGATAGTTTTTGCTAATATTATGTAATACTAGATTCTAAATCTTTTCCCTTTTTACATAGTATCTGAATACACCTCTTAATTGCATCCTAGTAGGCATGGAAATGGCGTAGTAGTCAGCGACTTTACGGTTAGGGCAGATTTCAAGCATCCTGTTTCTTACCCATTGATTGAATTTAGGATATGCTTCATTTCGATCAGGTGTTTTCTTATACAAATCAAAACTAAACTCCTCTAAAATATCTAATTCTCGTCTTAAATCTTTAAGGTGTTGAACACCATTTTCATGCGTGCCGAAATGAGCTATATGTAAAGTTTTTGGATTTTCATTTATAAGAATTTCAATGCTCTTTCTCCAAAAATCAAAATTAATGTCTGGGGGAGGGCATGGGGGCATCGGTGGTCCTGTAGCAATGCATATCCCTGCGACATCCCCACAAACCATTCCTTCATCGGTAGCGTAAGCAGCATGATGATTTGCATGCCCTGGACTATGTAAAGCTCTAATTTGTTTACCGCCAATATGAAATACTTGATTGTGTTCAACAACTTCAAGATTTTCTTCTGGAGTAGGTTTAAATTTACCCCACAAAATATCCATTTTATCTTTGTATAGTTTGGTAGCAGAGGCCACTAATTTGCTAGGATCAACTAAGTGTTTTAATCCTGCTGGATGGACATATATTTTAGCACCGTGTTTTGCAAATTCCCAAGCACCACCAGCATGATCTAGATGGATGTGTGTTAAGAAAAGATGATTAATGTCTTCTTTTTTGTATCCATAAGCCGCCAATCCCTGTTCTAGGTAAGGCATGCAGCTGTGAGGACCTGTTTCAAAAAGAATAGGTCCCTCATCCGATTCCATTAAGAATACCGAAATCATTTTCGGTTGGCCCATAAAATGTAGATCTATGACTTTGATAGCTCGGGATTTTGTATGAGTTCACAATTGGATAATTTGTATCCATTTAGAAAACTGGCAACATCCATTTTCTTTCGACCTTGTAACTTGAGTTCCTTTATTTCTATAAATCCATCTAAAGTAGCTATACGCAACTTCTTTTTGTGATCCGTCAGAATAGTACCAGGTGTAAATTTATGTTGGCTAATCAAGGCATGTGCTCTGTATATGTCTAATTGTTTTTCCTCTAGCCTTGTCCATGCTGCTGGATAAGGATTAAGTCCTCTGATAAAATTAAATACTGTTTGGGTAACTTGATTGAAATCGATTTTACAAGTATCGTGAAATATTTTTGGAGCCTTAGAAACTAGAGCATCATCTTGAGGGAAAAATTCAAGCTTGTCCTCCGCTATTTTATTTACTGTGGAAAGAATGACATCAGCTGCCACGTGCATCATTACGTCGTGCAAATCTCCAGCAGTGTCCATAGGGCCTATAGGAATAGGCTGCTGTATAAGAATATCTCCAGTGTCTATTTCATGTTTTAGTTTAAAAGAGGTTACGCCTGTTTCCATGTCACCATTGATGATGGCCCAATTAATAGGGGCTGCACCCCTGTATTTAGGAAGTAACGAACCATGCAAATTGTATGTACCCAAAGGAGGCATATCCCAAACAGCAACGGGTAGCATTCTGAATGCTACAACTATTTGTAAATCCGCTTCTAGGCTTCTAAGTTGCTCTAAAAAGTCTGGAGATTTGAGATTTTGCGGCTGAAGTATGTTAAGTCCCTGTTCTACTGCATACTTTTTTACATGAGACTCGATTTTCTTTTTACCACCACGTCCTCCCCATTTATCCGTTGAGGTGATTACTCCAACTACTTCATGGTGCGATTCATGTATGGCTTTAAGGCTATACACCGCAAATTCAGGAGTTCCCATAAATACAATCCTAAGTGACTTCATCTAAGGCATTTTGATGCAATGTAAAGTATTTGTAGTTTTTTCAAGGCATTTGCTTGAGCTAAATTACACTAATTCTAAAGACTGTATATGGAAAAGGGTCTAAGAGGCTACTTCTATATTTTTGATGCTTTGGGACGAACTATTAAGATACGGCTATTATGGGATATAGGGAATAGAGAAAAACTACGCTATTTTGTTTAGACTGAGTCTAGATAACTAAAGCGACTTTAACCCATTTTCCAAAGCTTCAATCAGTTGTATCTTTAATATGAACCAAAATAGTTGAATTATGCGATCATTTAAAAGTGTAAATATGATTATTGCCTTAGTGTGGCTTTACTTTGCTTTTACAGCCTCTGTTCTGTTTAATAATTTGGATAAGCCCAATACAAAAATGAATAAACTAGAGGAGACTCAAGATGTAAGAGCAACAAGCTTGACCGATGAAGCTAAGCTAGGAAAGGTTATTTTTAGAAATAACTGTGCTTCCTGTCATGATAGGAATATGACTTCAGATTTGACTGGACCTGCACTTAAAGGGGTTAGTGAAAGGTGGGCAAGTTATCCTAAAGAAGATCTTTATAATTGGGTACGTAATTCTGAGAAGCTAATTGCCGCTAAACACCCTCGAGCCCTTGAAATTGCGAAGGCTTGGGACAACGACAAAATGAACAGTTTTGAGCATTTAAGTAATGAGGATATCACCAATATACTTGAATATATTGAGAGATAGTGTATTGAAACACTAAAACCATATGGATTGACTGGAAGATGAAAAATAATCAAGGATTACTGGGCTATATGGAAATCTATCAGTGCATAAAGTTGCAATTTGGCTAAACCCAAGACGTCACTCATATTAAATATAAATATAAAATAATACGATAGTAATCAGGAATGTTGTATTTTCACATAGTTCAAGCAACATTTTAAACATATTGTTAAATCGAATATAGCATGCTGAGGTTTCTTATTTTATTGAGTTTTTTGTTTGTAGCCACCATAGGGGAGGCACAAATGACAACGCTAGAGGGCTACGTATTTGAAAGTAATAATCGAGGTTTTCTGAATCTTGTTAAAATTGAGATTAAAGAAAAGGATGGAAGTTTTACTAAAAAGGTAATCTCCAATAGAGAAGGATTTTTTACATGTGAACTTCCTGTAGGAAAAGAATTCACCTTAGTTGCCCTTAAGGATGTTTTTGAATATAAAGAAATGGATTTTAGTACCGTCGATGCTAAGGAAAAAACATTCGTGAAAGTAGAATTGGAAAGATCTCCTGGATTTCTTTTTGAAGTGACAATGGCTGAGAAATACGTAGAAGGTAAAGAAGAAATTAATGCCATTACTGATGCCTTGATTGAGATCTATAACAACACGGCTGACACATCAGTCTTAGTTTTGTCCAAGCATCCAAGCCATACTTTTAGTTATACCTTTGAGCAAGGAAATCATTATACAGTAATGCTACGTAAAGAAGGTTATTTTACTAAACGCTTGGAAGCTTTTGTTAACGTCGATGGATGTATTATGTGTTTTGAAGGCATAGACGAAGTGCAGCCTGGGACCCCTGGTATAGCGGATAACCTTACAGCTGGACACGTAATGGGGACACTAGTAGCAAATGTAGAATTAGAAGAGATCAGAGTCGGAGAAGCGATCAAAGTAGAGAATATCTACTACGACTTAGGGAAAGCAGATATACGGGAAGACGCTACCCGTCCTCTTGATAACTTGATACATGTGCTAAAGAATAATCCGTCACTCATGGTGGAATTGGGATCTCACACTGATTCGCAGGGAAATGATGATAGTAATTATGCATTATCTTCTAAAAGAGCGCAGGCAGCCGTAGATTATATTCTCGATAATAGCAATATTAGAAAGGGGAGAGTTCAAGCTAGAGGATATGGTGAGTCCAAACTTGTTAATGGGTGCAAGAATGGGGTGAAATGTAGTGATAGAAAACATCAGCAAAACAGAAGAACAGAACTCAAAATATTAGGTATAACAGAGTACGATCCTTTCTCTGATAAATCCTTAGCAGATATTATCAAGGAAGAAAAATTTGAAGAAACACTTTTAGAGATTCAAGACCAAGAGGTAGTCCAATTTGCACCTGGCGAAATACCTGATGAGATTTTAGCTCAAATTAACGGAGCAGAGTCTGCAGCTACTCCTTCTAAACCTAATGTTCCGACTAGCCGCCCTTCATCTACTAGTCGTCCTTCGGCTACTAGTCAACCAATAGCATCAATACCAAGCCATCAAGATGCAGCGAACCTTGAATCTGAAGCAAGAGATGTAGTCACAAATACCAAAGAAATGGTAGGTGAGAATGAGTCCGAATTTGATTTAAATTTAAATAAGAATCTACCTAGCTCAGGCGCTGGAGAGTCAGCTCCTGATGGAGAGTTTGAATTAAATACAGATTTGAGTTATACGCAACCTAAGCAAGTGGCTTCAAGTTATTCAGGTTTTTTAGTAGAATTCTTTAGATCAAGAACGGAATTGCCGGCTAATCATCCCATCTTCCAAAAACACGGTAATATTATTACAGATCGCTTGGGTGACGGTTCAATTAGCTACATGTTAGGAGATTATAAGAATAAATCCGACGCTGAGAAGTTTTTGAAACATATCATTTCAAAACAATATTCTAATTCAAAAATCATCTCTTACCGAAAAGGAAGTCGTTCATAAGGCAAAGGCATGGGTAATGAATCAAAAAAAGCCTTAAAATCTAGTGATGGATTAGAATTGCACTCTGCCTCTTGGACTGTCCCGAACCCCAAATTAAATGTTTGCATAGTTCATGGGCTAGGCGAACACTGTGGTCGCTATGCGCATGTAGCTGAGTTTTACAATGGGATTGGAGCAAATGTATATGCCTTAGACTTTAGAGGTCACGGTCAATCAAAAGGAGCGAGAGGGTGCGGCCCCGACTTAAACGCTTTTTTGGATGATGTAGATGCTTTGATTTATTATATGAAAGAGGATTCTAAGGATTTACCATGGATTTTCCATTCCCATAGTATGGGTGGTAACATAGGATTAAATCATGTAATTCGTCGAAAGTCCGATTGCTCAGCAATTATAGCTACCGGTCCATGGATAACAATAGAAAATACGCCAAGCAAAGGATTAGTTTTTGTGGCAAATTTGATTAATAAGTTTGGAGGTTTTACCCAATCTAGTGAGATTGATGCCACTTATGTATCTACGGATAAAGAAGAAGTAAATAAATATTTAAATGATCCCTTGATTCATGATAAGATATCCAGCAAGGCCGGAATGTCCCTTTATCATTCTGGGCAATATCTACATTCTTATAAAGAAGGAATGCCTATCCCTACTTTAGTTCTGCATGCTAAAAAGGATAAGCTAACCTTGGCCTCTGGATCGGAAGCGTTTGCAAGAAACAATGAGTCAAATGTGACCCTTCAAATATTTGACGACGTCTACCACGAGCTACATAATGATGTAAAAAGAGCAGAATTGTTTGAATGTATCAAGACTTGGTTGAAAACAAATCAAATATTTTCAAAATAAATCTTTGATTTGTGACCTAATAAAACTAAATTTGAGTCTAAACTGTACCAGGTTAAAACAACAAAGTATAAATTCCATACACTTTACTGATTTGAGAATGCTGTATTAGTATAGCCTAAATGTTGTTTTATGTTAATTGTATTAATTGTCCTTATTGGTTTTTCTGTCGGAGGTTCTATTGTATTTCTTTCAAAATTTAAAGGGAACTCTAGATTCTAGTAATTACTTTCTACTGTCAAACCAGGATTCATTTAAAGCTTCTGGTATTGTAATCTCTTCGCTCGCCTGATTAAACAATAGAGCTGCTACACCAGCAATTAAGTTAACTTCCTTATTTTTAGATGTTTTTGCTTTAGGTTTGTAGTACTTTTTAACAAAATGCGTATCAAATTTTCCAGTTGTAAATGCTTTGTGATTCATTACGAATTGTCCAAAGCCAAGTGTTGTTTCTATTCCTTCAATATGGTAGTCTGAAATGGCTGAATCCATCATCGAGATGGCTTCCTTCCTAGTGTCTGCATAGGTAATCAGCTTTGCAATCATTGGGTCATAGTGAATTGGTATTTGCATTCCTTCAAGAAAGGAATCATCCACTCTGACATTTTCTCCTTTAGGAGTTTGGTATTTCTCTAGTGTTCCAATACTCGGCAAAAAGTTATTCTTCGGATCTTCCGCATAAACACGCAATTCCACTGCATGGCCTTTGATACTTAAGTCATCTTGTTTGAAGCCAAGTTTCTTGCCTCTTGCTACAAGTATTTGTTGCTCAACTAAATCTATCCCAGTAATCATCTCCGTTACTGGATGCTCCACTTGAAGTCTGGTATTCATTTCGAGGAAGTAAAAGTTTTTATTTTCATCCAATAAAAATTCTACGGTACCAGCGCCTTCATATTTACATGATTTTGCTACCATGACAGCAGCTTCTCCCATTCGCTGTCTCAAATCTTCGTCTAATACAGCCGAAGGTGCTTCTTCAACAACCTTTTGATGTCTTCTTTGAATGCTGCACTCTCTTTCAAACAAGTGCACAACGTTGCCATGTCCATCTGCTAGGACTTGTATCTCTATATGACGTGGTGAAGTGACATATTTCTCAATAAATACAGAGCCATCTCCAAAAGCGGATACTGCCTCACTAATAGCCCGATTCATTTGCTCAACAAATTCACTTTCCTTTTCAACAATACGCATCCCTTTACCACCGCCACCTGCAGAGGCTTTTATCAATATAGGGTAACCAATGCTTTTGGCAATTATCTTAGCAGCTTTGACATCTGTTATAGCTTCATCTACCCCTGGCACCATGGGAATATCATATTTTTTCACCGCTTCTTTTGCATCCAGCTTGCTACCCATGATTCGGATAGAGTAGGGCGACGGTCCTATAAATTTGATACCTGCTTTAGTGACAGCTTTCGCAAATTTTGCATTTTCACTCAAAAAACCATATCCAGGGTGTATGCCATCTACATTTAAATCCTTACATACTTGAATTATCTTCTTTTGATTCAAATAAGAATCTGAAGAAGCTGCAGGCCCGACACAAACTGCTTCATCGGCAAAGTATACGTGGGGGGCATCTCGATCTGCTTCCGAATATATCGCAACTGTCTTTATACCCATTTTATGAGCTGTTCGCATGACTCGTAATGCTATTTCTCCTCTATTTGCAATTAAAATCTTCTTCATTTTTCAGCTATCAATTTAGCTCCAATATTACAAAAAAAAAGCGACCTCCTTTAAGAATGATGAAAGAATAACAGCGCATAAATGTGCATTTATTATTTCGTTCTTCCAAAGAAGATCACTTTCTGTACTAACCAACAAGTTCTATAGATTCTATAGAATCTTGTCTCTCTTATAGAGTAACATATCCATCTTCAGCTCTGATAAATGTAACGATTCTATTCTTAAGCTGATTAGCTGTTTTAAGTAACATTTCGCTATCTCGTGGTATATTTACCATCCCTTGGTTTAGTCTGCATTTTACGTCATGCGGTAAGGCTCTTTTATCTCCTCTAAAGGTAGAACTCAAATTCGAAAATTTTTCTTCTACTGCAAGATGTTCGATACTCAATAATTCATTGTCTCTTGCATCAATAAATCTTACAGTTGCGCTCATGAATGCCGCCTTACTTATTTTAGTATCAAAAACTCTTGCCATCACTAAAAAGGCTACCTCCTCTGTTTTTGTTTTAGGCTTATTAGGCTTATCATTGTTGGAGCCAGTTGTACTTTCGTTTTTAGCTGCATCTGATTTACCTTTAGATGTTATTAGAGCTACCTTTGGCTTAGCTTCTTCTCTAGCACCATTTTCATTATTGACAGGTATTTCTATTGTTTTAAAAAGCTCCTTAGTAACTTTAAAGTCAGCGTATTCCACTCTTTCTGGCGACATGTCTATTTCTGTAATATCTACTTCCACTCTAAAATCTATATCCTCTGGTGCATTTCGATGTGCGTAGTACTGTGTCCAAGTGTCATTCAATGAATGCTCATCAAACATGTTCAATACCCCTTGTGAACTATATGGACGATTACTATAAGAAACATCTCTCAAGTCAAACAGTACTTTGTCGACACCTATTTCATGCGCTTCATCTATAAACTCATTCGTAGCTTTAAAGTCATGGAAGTAGGTTTGCACTTTTGCAAATTTTCTATAAGCATTCCTGGCGGCATTCTTATTTCCTGTTCTGGCTTTTTCTAGTCTTTCAAGTGCAGCAGTATAATAGTAATCTGCCGCTTTATTTCGGCTATCCAATTCAAGCGCTTCAATTCTTACAAATCTAAAATCAGCTTTATACTTTGTCTTAGTTGCAATCAAAGGAAGATAAGGGTATATCAAATCCTGTCTTTCTTTAATGTCATTATGTAGCTTATTGATTTTTACCCAGCTAGATGGTTCTCCTGTTGCTTTAAGAGATTCTATAGCAGCCATGTCTTTAGCTGTAATTTTTCTAAATGCTTCTTCTACAACAATGATGTCTTTCTCCTTTTTCTTCTTTCTCTTTTGGAGATTCATAATCGCCTGATACACTGCTTCATCGTATTCTCCATCTTGTAATAAATTTGAAGGAGTGCTGCAGTTGAAAAGCATTAGCGCTAGTAGAAAACTAAGTCCGATTAAAAATTTTTGATTTTTCATAACGTAGCATTTTAAAGGTTGATTAAAGTCTATATGTAAATAACAGAACTTTAAAGGCTAAAAAGTATTACGATAAGGTTAAACGATTAGCATCAAACGTTAATTTGTATTACCAAAGTGGCAAATTGTATTAAGGAAATGCTATAAACACAATTTATGTCTATATTTCTAGGTTCGAAAAAGTGACTTTTGAATCACTTACTAAGTAGCATAAAGACCAATCTAGATTAGGCTTTTTCTTCTATGACTTGTACTAGATTCAAAATGGTGTCTACAGCAAGATGCATATCTTTTACAGAAATCCACTCCAGGACTGAATGTATCCCTTGCATTCCAGTAAACAAATTGGGGCAAGGTAAACCCATAAAAGACAGCCTACTACCATCGGTACCTCCACGAATAGCAGATTTTTTGACAGTCATACCAGAACGGCGAATAGCCTCTTCTGCGTATTCCATGATAAAGGGTTTTGTATCTAATACCTCTTTCATATTTCTATACTGCTCCGTTATTTCAATACTTGCTTTAGAGTTAGGGTAGTTTTTCATTACTTCATCTACGGTCTTTCTCAATAACGTTCTCTTTTCCTCTAACAATGGCGTTGTAAAATCGCGTAAAATAAAAGTTAGTGTAGACTTTTCTAGGACACCATTCATTGAAGTAGGATGTATAAATCCTTGTTTACCAGAAGTAGACTCAGGAGACAAAGAATCCTTAGGTAGTTGGGCCAATATTTCACCAGCTATCTTCATCGAATTTTCCATTTTACCTTTCGCATATCCCGGATGCGCAGAGATACCATCAATTACTACCTTCGCTGCATCTGCTGAAAAAGTCTCATCTTCTACACTACCAGGTACTCCGCCATCAAGCGTAAATCCAAAGTCAGCACCTAACTTTTTAATATCTACATTGTCTACTCCTTTCCCTACTTCCTCATCTGTAGTGAATAATATTCTTACATCTCCATGTATCAATGTAGGATTATTGATCATTTGATAGGCAGCATCCATAATCTCAGCCACGCCCGATTTATCATCTGCGCCCAGCAGAGTGTCTCCAGAAGTGGTAATAATATCCTCACCAATCTGATTCAGCAAGTGGGGAAAATCTTTTGTATTCAATACTGCATCTTTGTTCAAAGGCAGTTGTATATCTTGGCCTTGATAATTGCTATGTACGATTGGTTTCACATTCATACCACTACAATCCGGTGCCGTATCCACGTGAGAGCATAGACACACAACAGGTACATTTGATTTTTTTGTATTTCCAGGGATAGTGGCATAGACATAGCCAAACTCATTCATATGGGCATCGGATACACCCATTTCTAGCAGTTCTTCGACCAGTACTTTTGACATGTTTTTCTGCTTCTCTGTAGTCGGGTAAGTATCCGAATTTGGATCCGACTGGGTATCTATTTTGACATATTTCAAAAATCGTTCTTGTACTGTATAATGCATTTGTGCTATTTTGTATGTGAAACAAGCTATAGTTATGACTAAAGTGCCTATAAATGCACTTTTAGAGGCTGTAAAAATACAAAACTAGTTGATAAGCTCAAGAGATATTTTCTTCTTTATCATATTCGTATTACGACTATTATTTACATTGTATTGGGGCGATCAGCTAGCCCATTTTAGAAGAAAAAATGGGCTGCTGTCGGACTCTTCTGCACTCCGCTCCACTTCGGCCCTGCGGGCATCCCGATGGGATCGGGATTGCATACGATTCCTTAGCCTCTAGGGCTTCCTGCTATACGCATCGCCCAATATGACGTGTGCATTTTTTCTCGTAATTTAGCCACATGAAAACGCATACGTACACCAGTCATTTCGAATGGACAGGCAACATAGGGAAGGGGACCCAAAGTTATACTTCCTATGAAAGAGATTTTTTGATAAAGATCTTAGGAAAACCAAATATTAAAGGTTCTTCCGAACCCAGCTTTCGTGGCGACGCTACAAAACACAATCCCGAAGACCTATTTCTATCTTCCATTAGTTCTTGTCATGCACTATGGTATTTACATCTTTGCGCCTCCAACGCCATTGAGGTGCTATCTTACGAAGATGCAGCACAAGGAAAGATGCAGGAAAATGAAGATGGCAGAGGCCATTTTACAGCAGTATATTTAAAGCCTCAAGTACTCATCAAAAGTACGGCTAATATTGACTTAGCCCACGACCTTCACAATAAAGCCCATGAGATGTGTTTTATCACCAATAGCTGCAATTTTCCTATCCATCATCAAGCTAAGATTGCAGCAAAATCTTCATAGTGCACATTAGTGCCAATTCTATAAAATCATCGGACCATGAAAATCCAATTTGAATCTAGTAGTGTAGTCATATTTGAAAGCGCTCTTTTTCGAACAACCTCTACATTGATTATAGCAGATGACCACATTGTATTAATCGACCCCAATTGGTTTCCAATCGAATTACAATTCATACAAAACTATATTTCTAAATTGGACGCTACATTGAAGAAATATCTATTTTTCACCCACAGCGACTATGATCATATCATTGGTTATAATTTCTTTAAAGGGTACAAAACAATCGCTTCCAGAAACTTTATAAATCAAAAAGCAAAAGATACAATACTGGAAAAAATCGGGACGATTGATGATGACAATTATACAATACGAGAGTACACCCTAGCATATCCAAAAATTGATATTATTATTGAGGAACAGCAAACTCGATTACAATTAAGGACTAAAGAGTACGAAGTAGGCTACCTTCTAGGGCATAACGATAATAGCGTCTATCTAATGGATACACATAATAAATTACTGATTGCTGGAGACTATCTAAGCAATATTGAATTTCCTTATTTATACCATAGCTTTCAAGCCTATATTTATTCATTGGAAACGCTTACTAAGCTGATATCATCGGGTAGGGCAGCAATGCTTATACCAGGACATGGTGATTATACAATTGAACAAAGAGAAATGAAGAAGAGAATTGAGGATTCCAACCAATATTTAAAAAATTTAAAAGAACACTGTCAAGGCAAGCAAGTATTTGATTTTGACGAGTATGTTAAACGCTATTCTTTTCCTAAGGTAATGCACAAGTTTCATGAAGCAAATCTAAAACTGGTTGAGAAAGAGCTTGGGTAAGGAACTTTACGAAAAGTTCGATATAGGATGAAACTATTTATGATTAGGTAAACTTTCATTTTTGTATAGTTGACTGTCTTGTTAATTCTGTTTTATTTCAACAATACACTATTTTAGCGACATTAACTTCTAGAATTTGAAAACAAAGAGTGAAAAGTGGGGGTTTAAGGGTATGAAAACGCTATTTAAGCTACTATTTTGGGGGGTAGTTCTTGTTTTGATTATTATAGCCATGGCTCTAATTAGTGCCAATGCCTATTTACAAAGCAATAAAACTAAGCTTTTTGAAGAAATCCCTTTCTTAGCTAACAGTACCGTCACTTTTGATCAAGCGTATATAGGTATTTTCGATAACTTCCCTCAAGCTTCACTAGTACTTAATAATATAACTATTTCAGATTCTTTATATTATCATGACGGTAAACCATTGCTCGTTGCGGATAAATTAACAGCAACTCTTTCCCTTAAGAACTGGAAAAACAAAGAGATTGAGCTACAGAATATCAAACTGTCAGATGGCCGTATTGGAATCATAAATAATCTTCATGGAAATAACAATCTGGAAAGTATCATTTCAGGTATAGAATCCGCAAAAAAGTACAGTCTAAAAACGGCTTTACCCTCAAAATTTAAGTTTTCATTCCAGTCACTACCTCTACACCTGATATTGGACAACTTCAATGTTTTAGTGGTTGATTCTCTTAAAACCTCAACAATTGACGTCCAGATCCATCATTTAGAATTAGACTTAGAGAAAAACGATGAAGTCTTTGAAAGTGTCACTGATATTGATTGTATAGTCAATGAACTTACATTCAAAGAAGCTGAGGGCTCTTATCTTAAGGATGCTCACATAGTGTCAAAGTTCGATGCCATACATAAACAAAACCTTTTGAGTATCCAACCCTGTGAATTGACATTAAATGACTTGCTGTTTTCATTTGATGCACAAATTGCTACTGATACTACTGAAGTCACCGTACTTAATTTGGAGAATGAATCTAGCGTACTTAAAGATATTTTAGTTTTACTTCCTCCAAC
>CAYZUW010000065.1:12124-14895 GCA_964481325.1 uncultured Saprospiraceae bacterium | reverse complement strand
CTGATCTACTTGACCAATTGAAAAAATTAGGCGACCTTAGGGAAAGAGGATTGCTCACAGATGAGGAATTTCAGACGCAAAAAGAAAAACTACTTCGATCCTAGAAGTATACTATCTAGCATTCGACTCATATTGACAAATATTTAACAGTAATTAACCTGCGGCAAACTAACGATTTTCCGCTGAATACGTTTATAATTGTAGATAGATTAAATAGAATACTATGCTTGCGAATTCACTAATTACGAATGGGATTATACCATTAAAGACTTCTGAAACAGGAGAAGAAGCATTGGACTTAATGAGTGAGTTTAACCTTTCCCACTATCCCATTGTCAATAATGAACAGCTTTTGGGCTTAATAAGTGATGAAGACGTCATAGGAAATAATATAGAAGAGCCTATTGGTTCATATAGTCTTTCTCTTAGCAAAGCTTTCGTAAGAGAAAGAGATCATTTATACGAAGTTTTACGCCTTTTAGGGGAATCCAAGTTGACCATCATTCCTGTTGTTGATGACGAGGACAAATACTTGGGCATTATTACCCAAAATGATTTGCTTAACTACTTTGCGGATTCTGGTTCTTTTACAGAACCCGGTAGTATATTGGTTCTAGAAGTACCAAAAAGAGATTACTCTATGGCAGAAATTTCGCAGATCGTAGAATCTGAGGATGGCGTTATATTAAGTTCTTTCATTACTACCAACCTAGATGAATCTATAGTAGACGTTACGCTCAAAATAAATAAACATCAAATTGGACCCATTATCGCTAATTTCGAACGATATAGCTATAAGGTCAAGTTCACAATGCAAGAAGATGAAATATTTGATGCTGCGAAAGAACGCTACGACTCTCTTATGAGTTATCTCAACGTATAAGTTTTCGGAGCGGACTTAATTTTCAATAAAAAATGATACCCAAGCCTCCAGCAACTGCTAGAAACTCTAGCAGCTGAGGATACTTTTGTTGTGTAGATCGCTTTTTTCAGCGATTAAATATTTTTTTGGGCAATTAATAGTGATAGGCTAGTTTTGTGGCGCTCTACTTAATGAAATAGAATGTGATTTTCTCATTGGTGTTAGTTTAAAGGCAATATACTGTATGAAAGAATATTAATTTGACGCATATTTGGCATAAATCAGGTTTCAGACTATTTCATCCAATTTATTCTCCTTACCTCATATTTTACAATTCATAGTTTTTATAGAGAGTTTACCAAGATCAGTTTTTCAACTTGTACTCCTTCTTGGTGGTAAAATTGTAAATAGTAGGTACCAGCTGGTAGCTTCGACAGTTCGAGACCTTTTTCCTGAATAGAGAGCACTGAAAGAATAAGCTTTCCTTCCATATTTAGCACATCCACCTTTTGAATTTCAGTTGAAGTATCAATGTAAACTTGTCCAGCGCTGGGATTAGGGAATAATCGAATTTCAATTCTCTTTTTGTCTACCGTTAGGTCATGATTTACCACTTCCGCAATAGGTGTAGTAGTGTGATCTTCTTTATTCTCTTTATTCTTTTTTCGCTCTTTTTTCTTCTTTTTATCTTTGCTTTTGGAAGGACGACGATAATGTAAGGAATAAGTCGGCCGGATATCTTCGGCAGTGATGATCCTGCCCGAAGTAGTTTCATCTTGTCTTATCAGTGGTTTAGCAAAACTAGGGCAAAAAAGGCCAACTAGTGGTAATTGACTTTCTCTAATCTTTATATTCAAATAAAGCACATCTTTATTGACATTTCCGGTTATTCGCATAGGCTCATATCCAATGAAAGATGGTTCAATGGAATAGGCTCCTTTTTTGACATTGTGGATAGTAAATTTTCCTTCTAAATCAGTCTCTACTCCTTTTACGAGTGCTCCTTTGGAGTTGAATAAAGCAACACTTGCAAACATGACCGGTTCGTTAGTAGCCTCATCTAGTACTTGTCCACTAAGGGTAAATAAAGTATCTAAAGTTTTAGGAATTCTCTTAGGAGTTTCGACAGCTTTTGGTTTTAGACCTTTACTACAACTCATGACGACATGCTCAAAGGTCACTCTTTCTTCAATGTCTAAGTCCAAACTAATAATATTTCTTTTTACAATGTGACCAATAATTCTCTTAGGAAAATACCCAATAAAAGACGGCTCTAAAATGTATTCTCCTTTTTGGACATTGTGGATACAGTATTCTCCCTCTATATTGGTTTCTGCCCCAGCGAGTAAGACACCCTCTTTCGAGTATAAAGCCACGCTAGCAAACATGACCGGTTCTCGAGTAGACACGTCGAGTACTTTTCCGCTTATTTTAAATCCAGATTTGAAACTCTGCTTTTTATTATGAAATCCTTGACTACTCAGGGCATGAGCGCAAAAGCAAAATATAAAAATAAGTGCATATTGAATTTTCATGAGTATAAGTTTTGTGTTTAGTAATGCTGAATTACAAGTGTACTATAACTACCTTTTCTATCTGTGATCCAAGATCATGTGTGATATTTAGAAAATAGGTCCCAGCTGCTTGCGAACTTAAATCAAGTTGGACGATGTCTTTATCAACTTCATTGAAAGGTATAGAACCTAAAATCTGACCTATTGTATTTATGAGTTGAATATCAAGCTGCTCGAAATCTAGCTCTATGGTGATTAGTCCAGAAGAAGGGTTGGGGTAAAGCAGTAAATCTTTAGGTGTGCTAAAAGGGTTTTTCTCGAAAATACTTTGATTTGACTTAGTGCCTATTTCATTGGATTTTTTTGTTTCTATTGAGTTGGATGTTGTTTCTATT
>CAYZUW010000065.1:0-12024 GCA_964481325.1 uncultured Saprospiraceae bacterium | reverse complement strand
TTGTTTCTATTGAGTTGGATGTTGTTTCTATTTCTTTAGTGTTTTTTGTAGATACTGACCCAATACCGCAAACAGTTACATGGGCATGTCGTTTTACCTTCGCTCCAACTACCGCTACGGAAGAGAATATTTCATCATTTACCGAAAAATCTAAATCCACGATGTGTTGCATTTCACTATCGATTTGGACCTCTGCTATATTCTCAAAATTGTATCCATATAAGGAAGCTTTGATTTGATAGGTCCCAGAAAGAATATCTGTGAAAGTATATTTGCCAAAGCCATCTGTATCTACACCTTGGACTAACTGTTTATTTTGAAATAGAGCTACTTTAGCAAAAGGAATACACTCGTCTAAAGACATGTCTCGCAAAACGCCTTCAAGAGAATTTGTTATTGCTATCTCTGTGGATTTTTGTGCTCTAAGAGCTACTCCAAGTACAATGGTAGTCAAAACAACTACGAGTAAATTTTTTACCATAATCCTTATTTTTTAATAAGGTATGGATTTCTTTCTTCGTAAGTAGGTTGAATTTTTCTATAAATCAGGTTTTAGAATAGATTAGAAATAATGGTGCTTAAGTTATTGAGTATAAGAGTATTTGTATTAAATAGTATAGAGGCGAATGCAAATTGCACTTACTAAACGAATAGTAAGTGCAATTTTTACAATAAGATATTAATAGGTGATTCTTAAAAATCTAATCCTATTTAATATAATAATTAATGTCTTGCGATTGGTTTACCTCCACCAGATCCACCTTGTACTTTCTTAAGGTCTTTTTCTTTTTTGATTGTTACGTTTTTGAATTTGTTTTTCATTTGTATTGAAATTTTTTAAGTGAAAAAATAAATTAAATGCTAATTAGTAAATACTAGAACTTCCATCTTGATAAATAGATAATGTCATTCTAGCTAACCTCTAACAAATACTGGAAGAGGACTCTTTTAATTTTAGCTTACTCTTTATAAATTAAAATATCAACGGGTTATTTAGCTCAACATTAAAAGATAATGTTGATGCTTAATTTTCACTAATGTAGACTTTTTTTATACATTTACAAACTTCCTAGTTGGAAATATTAAAAAATTTTTAAATACGTTTATTTTGAGTTTTTAGGTTGCCAACTTCATCCCGTATAAATAAGATTAGATTTAATGACACAAGTTCCTTTTTGGTGCTGTGATGGTATTGTATTACAGTTAGTAAAGAGATTTATAATTTATGTTTAAAAGGTTTCCATTCTATCAGCAATTGGATCAGATGGACTGCGGTCCTACCTGTCTAAAAATGATTGCGGAACATTATGGGCAAAATTATTCGCTAGAATTTTTACGGTCTCAAAGTTATATTTCTAGAACAGGTGTCTCCCTAAAAGGAATAATGGAAGCGGCCGAAACTATAGGCCTTAGAGGTATCCCTGTCAAAATACCTTTTGTATCTAATGATCCCAATATACCTGGTTTTGATCAGGTGCCTTTACCCTGTATTGTGCATTGGGAACAGAATCATTTTTTGGTAGTGTACAAATATTCAGATAAGTACGTCTGGATTGCCGACCCAGGTGTTGGGAAAGTCAAAATAAGCCATCGAGAGTTTAAGGCGAAGTGGGAGAGTGATGGGGATATGGGAATCGTGTTGATATTAGAAACAACTCCTGCGTTTTATGAACAGGAAGGGCAAAAAAAAGAAAGGAAAGGATTGGGCTATTTAATAGCTTATCTGCGACCCTATCGAAAACTGATTGTTCAACTCATACTGGGTTTGTTTGTAGGGAGTTTGTTTCAGTTGATTATTCCATTTCTTACCCAATCTATTGTAGATATTGGTATTGACAATCAGGATATTAGTTTTATATGGTTGATTCTGATTTCTCAACTGATGATATTCGTTGGGCAGACCTCTTTGGAAGTGATCCAAAGTTGGATTCTATTGCATATCAGTACACGTATCAATGTCTCCTTGATTTCTGATTTCCTATCTAAACTGATGCGTCTACCGATTAAGTTTTTTGATACGAAATTGATAGGAGATTTGCTACAAAGAATAAATGACCACACCCGTATAGAAGCCTTTCTTACAAGTTCTTCCTTGAGTATCATTTTTTCTGTAGTTAACTTTTTTGTTTTTGGAATTGTACTCGCTATATATAATGTGCATATATTCTTGATATTTTTAATCTCGAGTATTTTGTTCATCGCTTGGATTCTGTTTTTCTTGAAGATGAGAAAGGAAGTAGACTTTCTAAAATTCAAGGAACTGTCTGAGAATCAAAATACATTGATAGAACTGATTCGAGGTATGCAAGAAATCAAACTTCAAAATAGTGAAGTGAAACACCGCCGCAAATGGACTAATGTGCAAGCCAAATTGTTTCACGCGAATATTCGCTCTTTAAGTATCACGCAATACCAAGATATAGGAGCCAACGGAATCAGCTATATCAAAGACATCTTGATTTCTTTCTTAGCAGCCAAAGCAGTGATTGATGGACAGATGACGCTAGGGATGATGCTGGCTGTGCAGTATATCGTAGGGCAATTAAATGCCCCATTGCGACAATTAATAGCCTTTGTCAGACAGGCGCAAGATGCTCAAATAAGTCTAGAGCGTCTGGAAGAAATTCACGTGATGAAGGAGGAAAAGAGTTGTGAACATAAAATAGAGTTTGTCCCCGCTATGGCTCCGATAGAGATATCTAATCTTAGCTTCAGATATAATCAATTGGATGATTTAGTTTTGAAAGATATTACTTTGAGTATTCCTCCAGGAAAGGTAACTGCTATTGTAGGAGCGAGTGGAAGTGGTAAAACGACTTTGATAAAACTATTGTTAGGATTTTATACCCCTCAAGATGGTGAAATCAAAATAGGTAGCTTGAAATTGAATAGTATAGATGAGCAACTTTGGAGGCACAAATGTGGTGCAGTGATGCAAGATGGATTTATTTTTTCTGATACCATTGCGAATAACATTGCTTCAAGTGAAGAAAGAGTGGATCGAGAAAAATTGCTTCGCGCTGTGCAGTTGGCAAATATACAGGAGTTCATCGAAGACCAACCCATAGGATACAATACTATGATTGGTGCTAAAGGAAATGGTATCAGCCAGGGACAAAAACAACGATTGTTGATGGCGCGCGCTATTTATAAAAATCCCGATTTTTTATTTTTTGATGAGGCGACGAACGCCTTAGATACTGAAAATGAACGAAGGATTGTGGATAATCTAAAAGAGTTTTACGTCAACAAAACAGTAGTGGTAGTGGCGCATCGAATGAGTACGGTCAAAGATGCGGACCAAATAGTTGTATTGGATAAAGGAGAGATTGCAGAATTAGGGACACATGATGAATTGGTCAATTTAAAAGGAAAATATTTTAATTTAGTGAGCGCTCAATTGGAATTAGGAAAGTAGATTATGGCTATACTCATAGAAAAGGCAGAAGATATAAATCTCAAAAAGAACAATGAGGTAGATCAAATATTGGGGCGACCTCCAAGTTGGATACTTAGGTGGGGCATCACTTTCTTGTTTCTTACCTTGCTGATTTTTGTAGCCCTATCCTGGTTGATAAAATATCCTGATGTATTGACCTCACAAATAACTATTAGCACCGCCTCCCCAGCGATACGAGTAGTAGCTGATGCCAATAGCGAAATTAAAGAACTCAGAGTAAGCAATAACCAACTGGTCAAAAAAGATGAAATCATAGCGGTCTTAAATAATACGGCTGACTTTAAGGATATAGGAGTGCTAAAGGCATTCTTAGATAAATTAAGTTCGGCAAGAAGACCTTCGGATTTCTCAAGGACTAAACCACTGGAAAACTTAAAACTAGGAAGTCTGCAAATCTCTTATGCTGCATTGACGGATAAACTCAAGGAGTACGGATATTTTTCGGGGCGTACAGGTGTATTCGGGAAGATAGAATCCCTACGAGCGCAAATCAATAGTACGGAAGACTTGATCGATAATCTTAAAAGGCAACAGAAAACGCTGACCGAAGAATTGGCTTTGGCAGAAAAGAATTTTATGCGTCAGCAAGAGCTGGAAGCAAATGGTCTGGTTTCTAAAATCAACTTAGAAAAAAGTCAGACGGAGTTTTTGCGCTACAAAAGAGAACTAGAAAATATCAGCACTTTAATTATAAATAACACCATTAGCAAAGAGCAGATTCGAACGAATATTATAGACCTTAGAGAAGATCGCCAGGTTGGAAATTCTGATAGGCAGTTGGACATCATAGAAGATGTAGAAAGACTCAAAAATGAGATTTTGAATTGGGAAGAATCCTTTCTCATTCGGTCTCCTATCGCAGGCAATATCAGTTTTTCGAAAGTGTGGAGTGAGCAGCAATTTGTACAGGTCAACGAAGAAGTTTTTACTGTCGTGCCACCCAACGGAGTAGGAGAGATTGTTGCAAAAGCCTTTTTGCCAATTCGAAATTCTGGAAAAGTATCAAAAGGGCAAGGGATAAAGATTCGATTAGATGGTTTTAATTACCAAGAGTATGGCGTGGTAGAAGCGCTTGTTAAAGATGTATCTCTAGTTCCTGTGGCTCTTGAAAACAGTGCCGAGCAGTTTTATGTTTTAGAGGTGGATCTGCCTAATGGGCTTACGACTACTTATGATAAGTCGATTCCTTTTCGGCAAGAGATGCGTGGTGTAGGAATCATAACGACTAAGGAGCGTAGAATACTGGTGCGTATTTTTGATAAATTATATTCTGCCTTTAAAAATTAAAGCGGATTAGCTGCAGAACAAAAAATCCAATTTTATTCTAGTCTTCTTTTTTTCGGACTAGCGATGTGCAAGGGGAGTACAATGCTCAGCCATTTTCGGCTGAGTATCGTACTAGTGCGTAGCACCGAGCTGACTAGCAAGCCCTGGAACGTAGCGACCCAGTCGTTGAGGAAGCCTAGCTTTTCGCCTTGGCCATCATCGGCTGGGTAGGCCCCTCTAACATATTATTCATATAATTGAACTTATAATTTAGAAAATATCCCATCGCTTAACGAGCCTAAAAACGTACCTTGTGGAGACTTATAAAATACGTAGATATGGCAGAGAAGAAATTGTTTTTATTAGATGGGCACGCATTGGTATATCGCGCGCATTATGCGTTCATCACGCGACCATTGATTAACTCTAAAGGGATGAATACCTCTGCGGTGACGGGGTTTACACGAACCTTATGGGATATGATGCGCAATGAAAAACCAACGCATATCGCGGTGTCCTTTGATCTCTCTGGACCCACCTTTCGGCACGAGATGTACGCAGAATATAAGGCCAATCGAGAAGCACAGCCTGAAGATATCACCGCAGCGATACCGTATATAAAAGAGATTATCAAAGGGTTCAATATCCCCATCATAGAGATGGAAGGCTACGAGGCAGATGACGTAATCGGTACTATAGCAAAGCAAGCAGAGAAGGAGGGATTCACGGTTTATATGGTGACGCCCGATAAGGATTATGGTCAACTGGTCAGTGAGAACATATATATGTACAAACCTTCTCGTCAGGGAAATGGGGTAGATATCTGGGGCGTCAAGGACATCTGCGAAAAGTGGGATATTGATAGGGTGGAGCAGGTGATAGATGTGCTTGGCTTACAGGGTGATGCCTCGGATAATATACCAGGTATCCCAGGCATAGGACCAAAGACGGCTTCTAAGTTGCTGAAGTTGTATGGGTCTGTGGAGGGAATACTCGAGAATACGGATAAACTCAAAGGAAAACAAAAAGAGAAGGTAGAGACCTTTGCGGAGCAGGGACGATTGTCCAAGACATTGGCGACGATAGATATCAATGTGCCGATAAAATTTGATGCGAAGAGTTTTATCATAGATCCGCCCAATAAAGAAGCTTTAGGCGCGGTCTTCAAAGAACTAGAATTTAGAACCTTGGCTAATCAAATCTTGGGTGCGGATAATCCAGCTGCCTCTGATACACCAGCAACACCCACACGTGGACCTGTACAGGGCTCCTTGTTTGGAGGTGCAACAAGTACGCCTGCCAAGTCAGCTGCTGCCGTCTCCACACCTAGGCATATAGGGCCAGCGGCGCACTCGGTCGCGGATAAAAATGTCGATAATGTAGACCATAGTTATCATCTGGTAGATACACCAAAGAAGAGGGCAGATCTAATTAAAAAATTGGCGGCAGCAGATAAATTCGCTTTTGATACTGAGACTACGGGTATCGACCCCAATGAAGCAGAACTCGTTGGGATGTCTTTTGCGGTTACTGCGCATGAGGGCTACTATATCCCTTTTTCAGAAGACCAGGAGGAGGTGAAAAAAATACTGGAAGAGTTTCGTGCTGTGTTTGAAAATGAAAAGATTAGCAAGATCGCGCAGAACATAAAATACGATGCCATCATGATGAAGTGGTATGGCATCGACGTGCGTGGCAAATATTTGGATACGATGATTGCGCACTATCTGCTCGAACCTGAGTTGAGGCACAATATGAATTACCTTAGCGAAACTGTGTTGGGCTATCAACCGATCAGTATCGAAAAACTCATCGGTAAGAAAGGTAAAAACCAACTGAGCATGCGCGACGTGGAAGTGCTCAAGATTGTAGATTACGCGGCGGAGGATGCGGATGTAACTTTTCAGCTCTACGAGAAGTTGTTCCCAATGCTGGAGAAAGATGGCTTGCAAACGCTTTACGATGAGATGGAAGAACCAATGATACACGCGCTCGTCGAACTCGAATATAATGGTGTAAATCTGGATGAAGCCTATCTCGCAGACTATAGCCTAGTGCTAGACAAAACGGTCAACGAACTGAAACAAGAGATTTATAAAATGGCGGATATTGAGTTTAATATCGCATCGCCAAAACAAGTCGGGGAGGTTCTTTTTGAACGACTCAAGATTCCATACCGTTGGAAAAAGACGGCGACGGGCGTCCACTCTACAAGCGAAGAAAAATTGTCTGAGTTGGCACCGCAGCATGAGATTATTGCCAAGATTCTCAAATATAGGGGGATGTCAAAACTCAAGTCTACCTATGTCGATGCTTTACCTAAATTGGTGAATCCACGCACAGGTCGATTGCACTCCTCCTTCAACCAAGCACTCGCTGCAACAGGACGTCTGAGTAGTAACAATCCCAATCTACAAAACATCCCTATCCGTACTCCAGAGGGGGCAAAGATACGGGAGGCATTTATACCACGTGGTAAGGACTACGTTTTATTGGCAGCGGATTATTCTCAAGTAGAGTTGCGTCTCATTGCAGAGATCAGTAAAGACGAAGCTATGCAAGAAGCTTTCATCAAGGGGCAAGATATACATACCGCTACAGCGTCAAAAGTATTTGATGTGCCATTTGAGGAGGTGAGCAAGGAGCAAAGATATCGCGCCAAGACGGTTAACTTTAGTATCACCTACGGCGCAGGTGCGACCAATCTCTCTCGCCAGCTCGGCATCAAAAGATCAGAGGCGAGTGACATCATCACTGAGTATTTCAAAGAGTTCCAAGGCTTGAGTAGATATATGACCAATATCGTGGAGACCGCGCGTAAGGACGGATTTGTCACTACACTTAAGGGTCGCCGTCGATATCTACGCGACATCAATTCTCGTAACGGCATCATCCGTTCTGCGGCAGAGCGCAACGCTGTCAATAGTCCTATTCAAGGCACTGCTGCCGATCTCATCAAATTGGCGATGGTCAGCATCTACAGAATTTTCAAGGAACGTGGATTCAAATCCAAGATGATCTTGCAAGTGCATGATGAATTGGTTTTTGATGCGCATAAAGATGAACTGGATACCATTATCCCAATCATCAAAGAAGAAATGAGTAATGCTATTCCTGGCTTGAAAGTACCTCTATTGGTAGAGGTGGGGCAGGGGGATAATTGGTTGGAGGCGCACTAAAGGGAATTATGAATGATGAGTTATGAATTTTCTGTGCTGGCGCATTAAAGAATGGTAAATGGTGAATTGTGAATTATAAACTCTGTGCTGACTCGGACTAATTATAAATGCAAAGCGGTATAAATAGCTTACGCTTTTAAACTATTATGAATTTATAGGATTTGTAAATTAGTACTAATAATAAAAAAGCCCCTTGGATATCTAAGACATCCAAAGGGCAACTAAGCATTTCTTACTTGTACTTTTTTACTGCACTATCAATTTCTTAATTGCAGTCAAGCCATCCATATCTACTCTGATCAAATAAGTACCAGAAACAACATCGTTGATGTCTAAGTCGTATTGAGTGCCATTGCTCAAATTGGTGTCGAACACTCGAACCGTTCTGCCAAGGATGTCTGCCAAACTTATTTGTACATCTTGCGCAGTATTAGAGTTGAGCGTAAGGCTAGTCCTTCCCTGAGCAGGATTAGGGTACAGCTCGAAGATTAAACTTTGATCAAGTTGTATAGTCGAAGTAGAAATGATGCTTATCATTTGGGTAACAGTACATCCATTGCCATCTTCTACAATCACTTCGTAGTCGCCTACTTCTAAATCAGCGAAAATATTATCGTTGGTGAAAGTCTGTCCACCGTCTATGCTGTAAGTGTATGGAGCTGTGCCACCCACCACATCAATCTCAACATCGTTGTCGTTGATGGTAATGTCTATCTCCAGTGGGCTAGGTGCTACAAGTTCTACTTGTGTAGTTACACTTATCGAATTGTCATCCATGATAGTTAGGTTATGTGCGCCAGGTGTGACGTCCACAAACAAACCGCTGGATTGGAAAGGGCCGTTGTCTAGGCTATATTGATAAGGAGCAACTCCGCCCATACCAGTAGCCAGAATGCTGCCCGTAACAGGATTGTTGCAGTATAAAATATCTCTTACCTCTATCTCTACAGATAAAGGTGGTATCACATTGATGGTAAAGTCTGCACTAGCAGTACATCCATTGTTGTCTCTAACCAGAGCAGTATAGTCATCATTGTCTAAGTCCATAAAAATTTCACTATCCTGAAAGTCTATTCCATTCAGGCTGTAAGAATAGGGTGACGTTCCTCCTTGAGCTATAAGGCTAACTTTGTCTCCGTCTACATCGGAGCTTAAAAATAGCACAGCAGGCTCTTCAATCTCTACATCTGGTAATTCTCTTATTGCTCCGATAGCATCTTGTATGGAAAGGGTGTATATGCCCGCTCCAAGATTACTAAAGACATTCTCTGTTGTGAAGTTGCCATTATTTATTCTGTAAGCGTATGGAGGTGTGCCGCCACTACCTGTAATAGTAATGCTTACAAGCTCATCACCAGCACATAGATTCTCTCCAGCTAGCGAAACGCTAGCGGATAATTCTGTAAATTCTAAAGAGAAATTTTGAGTCACTTCGCAATCGTTAGCATCTCTTACATAAACGGTGTATGGTCCGTTGGGCAGGTTCGTAAAAATATTGTTTGGAGTAAAATCCATTCCGTTGAGACTGTATAGCAAAGTGCCCGTTCCACCACTAGCAAGCACATTAACGTTGTCGCCTACAAGTTGTACTTCTACTTCTATTCTTTCGGGATTAGATAGTTGCACTGTGTTATTAGCAATAGCGATAAGTCCATCGGCGTCTCTGATAGTTACCTCATATTCTCCGGGTGCCAAGTCTGTAAAGAAGTTGCTCGCTTGGTAAGTAATCCCTCCGTCTATAGAAAATTCTCTTGGAGCAGTTCCTCCTGAAGATTCTACCGCGATAATGCCATCATTGGCATCATGACATGAAATCTCTTGAGAAATACTAGTGATTCCTACGATGTCATTGACGGATATAGTGAAGTCAAGTGTTACAGCGCACATTCTGCTGTCCTGAATATATACGGTGTAGTCTCCATTGACTAAGTTACTAAATACGTTGTTGCTCTGGAAGGTGATACCATCAAGACTATAGCCGAGCATACCCGTTCCACCAGAAGCATTTATTTCTACTTCTCGTTCATCTTGATCGATAGTGGCTAAAATGGCTGTTGGATTGTTAAGTACTATTGTATTAGTGCTAAACTCTATGCCATCATTATCACGAATAACAATACTGTATACCCCACTGGCTAAATTAGAGAATAGCGCAGCGTTCTGAAAATTGATTCCGTCAAGACTATATGAGTAGGGTGCATTTCCACCAATCGCCACAGCTTCGATACTTCCATCTTCAGCCCCTGCACAACTTATGCTTTGCACTAAATTGGCTTCTCCTGATAGCTTAATAAAATTGATATTAGCGTCAATGGTGTTGGAGCAATTATTTGCATCTCTAACTTCGAAGGTATAGTCTCCCGAAGGTAAGTTGAAGAATTGATTAGCGGTTTGGAAATTACCACCATCTATATTGTACTCATACGGAGGGGTACCACCAAGCGCATTAATAACTACCATGTCATTGGTGATTGCTGCATCGAGTGAAAGCGGCATCGGTTCGCTAAGCGTGTAGCTTAGCTGCGTCTCCAAATTATTAACGTCTCTAACTATAATAGTATAATTGTTTGCGGATAGATTTTCAAAAGTATTTTCAGATTGAAAGTTATTTCCATCGATGCTGAAAGTGTAGGGCATAATTCCTCCACTCGCATTTACACGAATGCTACCATTATTGTCTCCTGCGCACAGGATGGAACTAGTCTCTACTATCTCTGCTTCAATTGGGCTGATAGTAATGGTGAAGTTTGTTGACAATGAACAGTTGTTGACATCTATTACCATCGCGCTATGATTCCCTGCAGCCAAGTTTGAAAACTGTAAGCTAGATTGTAATGTGCCATTGTCTACACTATATTGATAAGGCGCTGTCCCTCCTTGCACATTGAGTGTAGCTTGATCCTGATTGGTGTCTACTTGCAAAGAAAGGGCAACTGGTTCGCTAACAGAAATATTAGCAGTAGCTTGCATTCCATTCACATCGCGTACCACAAAATTATAGTTGCCTGCTGCTAAGTTTGCGAATACATTATTGCTCTGGAAATTGTTATTCAATCCATATTCGTAAGGAGCTGTTCCTCCACTTGCATTAACCATAACAGAAGCTGTAGCATCTCCGGCACAAAGTATATTGTCAAGCAAGTATGCTGTTGTTGTAAGGGAGTCTATATTGATACTCACCATTTCGGTAGTCAAACAGTTGTTTGCATCGCGGATATATAGGGTATAGTCTCCGTTGACTAGGTTGCTAAATATATTTTCGTTTTGAAAGTTGACGCCATCGATGCTGTATTGATAGCTTCCTGTACCTCCACTGCCATTCACAGTGATTTGGTTGGCTAATACATCTGTAGTTAGAACGAGTTCGCTAGGATTCTGAATACTGATGGTATTAGTACTTATGGTAAAACCATTCGCATCTTCGGCAACTATGATGTAGTCTCCGGCCCCCAAACCTGTAAATACATTAGAGGATTGCGAAGCACCTTCATTCAATGAGTAGCTAAAGGGTGCATTTCCACCTGATATATTTACAGTGATAGTAGCGTCGTTTCCATTGAAGCAGCTCAAGTCACTAGATATATTAGCGTTGATACTCAAATCGTTTACCAAAATGGTTATGCTCGTACTACTGACCATACACCCGTTGTCGTCTCTAACATAAAAAGTATACGTTCCATTGGGCAGATTACTAAATACGTTTTCATTTTGGTAACTAGTATTGTCTAGACTATAGGTCAAAGTGCCTGTGCCACCGTTAGCATTGATCGTTACCATATCTTGATCTACTACGGGCATCACTGATATTTCAGTTGGTTCTGATAGGCTTACTGTATTACTAGTCGTTTCATTATTGTCATTGTCTCTGATGGTGACGGTATAGTCTCCTGCAGATAAATTATTGAAGACATTACTCGCTTGAAAATTTATTCCATCCAAACTGTACATAAATGGTGCGTTGCCGCCGTCAAGCGTGATGGTAATGGCGCCATTGCTTTCTGCAAAACAAGAGATGGTTTCTGTTTGCTGGGCCATGGCGGAAAAATTCATCTCTATGATATTGATTTGAAAAGTATTGTTAGGTGCCCATCCAGCGCCGGTTTCTTCTGTGTCAAATAC
>CAYZUW010000064.1:0-14942 GCA_964481325.1 uncultured Saprospiraceae bacterium | reverse complement strand
TTCTTGAATGGTTATATTTTAATCGGGATTACAAAGTGAATCTACGCTTAAATGACAATTTCATTTTTTTTGCGCTACCGGTAGAAGTGATATGAGGTGAGCTAAAGGAGTAATACCATTTGCATTTGAGAATGCCATTTATATTTTGACAGAATTTCTCAATAACTGCGTTAAAAATACTCACGATAGCTAAGGTTATCCTTGCGTTTTTTGCCTTGTTCTTAAAAAATTCTGTTCAAAATCTAATACGGCACCTTCAATTGCAAATGGTATAATAAAGGAAGGAGATGCGACGGATGAGCGGACGAGCGAATACTAGCAACGACTATCCTGCATACTCCTCTAGCTCATCGAGTACAAACGGATGACGGGATATCCTATTTTTTTGACCATAATTTTTTTTTAATCTGACGGGATCCTCAATGGTCAAAAAATAGGATAAGCGCCCATTGCTACCATAAAATCTGTCTGCCAAGTTACATCAAATTGCTTCACAGTGATTTAAATTTTCTAACTGAAGATATATAAAGGATTAGTTTCTAGAATCAATCCCCCAGGCTAGTTTTTCGCGGATGGTGGTCAAGAAGCTTTTGTCCTCCAACTGCACTAGGCTCATCATATAGTCATTCTTGCGTATAGCCAACTGGTGCTGATGACCGACTGTCTCGAATCGGGCGTCTAGCGTACATAAAAAACTATCTGCTCTACCATCTACTTCAAAAGAAACTACAGCTTCTTGGGAAATGACTATTGGTCGCACATTGAGGTTGTGTGGTGCTACAGGTGTAATGACAAAATTGCCCGAACCAGGAAATATAATCGGTCCACCACAACTCAAATTGTAGCCTGTGGATCCAGTCGGCGTACTTATGATAATACCGTCCGCCCAATAGGTGGTCAAATAAGCACCATTGATAAATGTGTTAATGGTAATCATGGAGGAGGTATCCCGCTTCAATATGGTGAAATCATTTAATGCCATTTTGTAGTCTCCAAAAAGTGAATCATCGTTGGTTTCTAAAAAGAGCAGGGTACGCATATCTAAGGTGAAACGGTCTTGCATCAACAAGTCGACAGCGGAAACGATGCGTGTTTTTTCGATACTTGCTAAAAAGCCCAGTCGTCCTAGATTTATACCCAATACTGGAACGCCGCTATCTTTAATTTCCGAAATAGCATTAAGTATAGTCCCATCACCACCAAGGGTAATCATAAAGTCAATATTTTTTGTCTTCAAGTCTTGGTATCCTTCAAACTCTCCAACATCTTTTTTTTGGGTAATGGTATCACCGAGTTGCTTCAAATAGGGCACATAGACAAAAACATTGATGCCTCGGTCGTGGAGTGTATCAAACAGCGTTTGTATAAAAACCAGGTTGCCCTCCTTAATCGCCTTGCCATAAATAACTACTTGCATACTGGTCTTCTATAAAGAAAAATCAAAATTTAAAAATAAGCCTCGGTCGCCAAATTTATTAATATTATACTCAATCTCAATAACTTTGTCAAAATAAACTACAAGATGTAAGCCTACTCCACCTCCCCAAAGTGCTTGGTTATTCAAATCTCCATAACTGTCAAAGAAAGGAGAATTGACATAGCCAACATCATTATTGACCACAAAGTACAACTTGAGGGGCATCTGTTTAAGTCGTTTTACAAACATCAGCTTCCCCCAATTAAACTCTCGATTGAGTAATTGAAACCGAAAGGCAGATTTGATGTATCCATGGTCTAGACCATCAACAACAAACAATTCGTATCCAGTCAAAACGTCATCTCCCCAGCCTAAGGAAGATACGTGGGTATAAGGCTGTTTGTGTCGCAATATGTTGATTTTTGTACTTCCAATGACTGCTAGGCTGATTTTTTCTGTAAATGGAAAATAGTGTTGATAGGTAAGCACTGTTTTAAGTGCATTCACATCATTGAAAAATCCAAACCCATCTTTCTGTATGGAAGCAGAAAATAATCTACCAGATAAAGGGAAAGGCTTGATGTCTCGATTATCATACGTGAAATTATATTCGAGTGTGAAGTGCCGCTGGTTGGTGCTATTGTTGAAAAAATAATCCGGGTTTTCAACAAAGGCGACATCATCACTAATGGAGTTGTCACTATAGGTGATCTTATAGGTTTGTGTAGAATAAAACCCAGGGCGATAGGAGAGTCCTCCACCTACTCTAAAACGACGCAGCTGAAATTCTTCATCAAAGCTGTAAAATCCTAATTTGTTTTCTTGTGTAATATGAGCGATCTCTCTTTGTCGTGAAAAAAATACATTCGTAAAAAAACCCAAGGTCTGTGCCTTGTTGATGCCAGGAATAAAGTAATCCAGTTCATACTTTTTGGTATACCCATCTTGGACGGTCAATTTTAGTTTGTCTCTATTTCCTGTGAGATTTAGATGTACGCCTCGCACTCCGAAATTGACTCGCTCTAGGGATCTATTTTGTTCTTTCCACCAAACATTGAAATTACGATCTGCTAATTCAAAAATTACGAACGGGTAGATGTACCAGGTTTCTGTGACAATGAAATTGATGGTGAGTTGATTCCCCTCAAACAAGGTGTCGACTTCTGTTTTAATGAAGAGCCCCGTGTTTTGAATATTCTGTCGACTTCTCTCTATGATCTCTTCAAGCTGCTGTCTTGCCAATCGATCGCCCACTTTAAAGGTAATCTCTCTTTCGACAATCTTAGTTTTGGTTTTCTTATTGCCCGTAACATTTATATGAGCAATTTCCAAAATATGTTGTGCTTGAGATGCGGTAACACAAGCAAAGGAAAGTAAAAAGAAAAGAAGTATGGATTTATTCATCAGTACTGTAACGTAAAAAGGCTGCCCAAGTTAATGAACAGCCTTTTTATTATTTATCAATTAAATATTTAACGACAAATTATGCTTAGAAAGTATATCCTAGACCTAAAGTATAGTATGACTGTAAAGGACTATCAGACAAGTCTAAAGATTCAGGGTCTGCACCTTCAGGGTTTATTGCATCGATACCCAATCTTCCAACATCAGCAACAGCCTTGTTTCCTCTTAATCCTAATTGGAAATTAATACCTAATCCGTTCCAGATACTCACTGAAAGACCATTTAACCAATCCCAAGTAACAAGGTCACCAGTTGTGTAATCTACTCCAAAAGTAGCATCGTTACCATTAGCGTCTTGAAATGGAATTTCATTGATTCCTGAACCACCGTAAGGTAAGAAAGCTCCCAAGTTAGAAGTCCAAGCAATACCTTTATAAAGTGTAGCTGTGTATGAAGCACCAACTCTAGCACCCGCTACAGAAGTCAAATCTCCTGGAAGGTTTAATTGGTATCCTAGTGGGTGTGCCCATATTTTTAAATTATCAATTGGCAACCAAGTAATACCCGCACTTGCAGTGATCTGACCTGGCTTATTAAGAGACAAGTTGTAAGTATCATCAATCACACTCCCTAGATCATCACCTGGATCAAAAGTTAACACTGTAGAAGTCCACTTACCTTCAGCGGATATAGCCCATTTTGGAGCTATTTTGTATCCGTATAAAGATGTCAAGTCTAAGCCATTAGATACCGCTACAGATCTAGATGAATCATCGTCTTTGTCTCCAAAAGCAGCTACTCTCGATACGTTTATGTTCAAAAGATTATTCCAAAAGAACTTTTCTTGATCGTTTCTTGCGTACGCTGTAAATCCTATTCCTAAAGTATTGTTTTGTGAATTTGGTGTAGTCAATGCGAACCAGTCATTATTACTCACCAAGTCAAAACCTACAATACCAACTCCACCAATTTTCCAACCTGGATATGTGTCAATTTGACCAGTTAGTCCATCTACTTCAGCCTGAAGTGCAGCTAATTGAGCTTTCTTATCAGCTCTCATAGATTTTAGCTCTTCCATTGTTTGTGCTTGTAATCCGAATGATACAATCATCAATAAGGAAAACAAAAAAGAAATTTTTCTCATCTTACTTCTGTTTTTTTTAGTTTGTGTAAAAGTTTTTTAATAAAAATATAATAATGTTGAAGTTTACCTTGCGGTTATGCTTCATGTATTGTAACTTTTTCTTCCGTCAATTTATTCAATGGGATAATCACTTTTGTTGACTCTCCTTGAATCACCATGCTGGTACTATCGATTTCCACTATCTGTCCATGCGCTCCTTCTATACTTACCGTATCTCCAATGTTAAATCTACTTTTGGAATAGTAAGAAGATAAAAAGCTAGACATAATACCCTTTGATGCCAATCCATAACCGATGGCAAAGGCGAATACTATACCTGCAAAGAGCACTGTAAGATTGTCCGTGAGAAATTGTGTTGGGATAGTTGCTTTTTTTAACGCAATCATTAAAGCGTTAATCATTACAAAAAAGAAAACGAATGTAGCAATAACTTTCGCTGCCGGTATCCCTAAAGATTGACAAGTATTTTGCACCACTTTTCTAACAGCTTCTGCTATAAGAACACCAATAATCAAAACCAAAACCGCTACTATAAGTTTTGGCAATAACAACATCAATTCTTTTAACAAATCTGTTATAGCGCTTATTTGCAGAATATCAACTGCTAGTATAATGATAAACAATAAAATAAAATAGTATACAATAGAGGAGATAGCTGCGCTTGGAATCAGCTTCATATTAGAGTTACTGATAAATTCAATTTCCTCTAGCTTATCCTTTATGACATCAATCCCTGATTTTTGGAGCAATGTTTTTAAGATTCTTTTGACGAGTTTAGCAATGATATATCCAATAATAAAAACAACGAGTGCTTTTAAAATATTTGGTAAAGAGGAAATTAATCCTCCAAATATCTCCCTTGCTATGCCTAAGTCTTGTAAAAAGTTCTGATCCATTTTAAAATTCGTTCTGTTTTGGTTTCTTGATGTTTTTTGGTGTTTAGTTGGGCGGTTCAGATGGGGAACGATCATCATCTCTCCTAGCTAAGCCACTAACGTTGTTTGGTCGATTCGTGTTTTTTGTGTCTTTCTCACCACCACCTGTCATAGAAATAAGTAACTGGAAAAATCCCGGAAGGTATAATTCTATCACCCTTGATACAGAGCTAATAAAAGAAATTGTACCTTTAATCTCTGTGTCGTCCCTAGGCTCAACGGAATCTTGATCCGACAACCTTTTAAAATTATTTCTGCTTTCTTCACTCATATTGGTAAAGTTTTAGTCTTTATACATTTCTTTATAGCACGATTGGGCTTTATGCTTCGCTCTTTTAATCTTCATCTTAATCGCACTCTCAGATTTGGATAACACCTCGGCTATATCTCTAATCGACATATCATCCTGGTATTTCATTAATAATACAGCCTTATCGCCAGGAGGTATGACATTCATAACTCTTTTCAATCTACTTACTTCTATTTCTAATAGTTCATAATAAGGCACATCTGTCAGCGGCTCCCCTACATTTTCAATATCTTCAGAAAAGATGTTCTTTTCTTTTTTCTTCTTTCTTATGTAGTCTATACAATAGTTATAAGTAATGGAGTACACCCAAGTACTGAACTTAGACTTTCCACTGAATTTTGCCAGATTGAGATATATTTTTAAAAATATATCTTGGGTGGCATCATCCGAAAGTTGTTCATCCTTGAGCAAGGAAATACACTTACTATATACTTTCCCAGAATACCTAGTATAAAGCATAGAAAAGTAAGACGAGTTCCTTGTCTTTAGATAGAGACCAATGACCTCTTCATCTGTTAACTTATTTGTACCTTGTTTGCCCAATGATCTTTAGTTAGTAACAGGGTGTTGATTTATTTTTAAGACGTAGCTTAAGTAATAATGGGTACACTCTATGAATATTTTTGCAAAAATAGCCTTTTTTCTTGTACTTACTAAACTTAGTAATCAGAGCCTCTAACTAGCTTAAAATGAATCAAATATGTACAAATTATCGACCTATTCTAATCTTTTTGATTTCTAATTTGTATTTATCAGAAGTTTGCCAAAGTGATTATCTTACCCATTAATTAAAAACCTAAAGATGTTTAGATACCTATTATACCTTCTTTTTGTAGGATTTTTTCTCCCTATAAGTGCTCAAAATCAATCAGATGATGCCTTATTTATAAAAAAAATTTACAATAAAGTCCTCACTGATGGCGCCTGCTACGAATGGCTTACTGATCTCACTACAGATGTAGGAGGTCGACTGTCTGGATCTAAAGGCGCAGATGCTGCTGTTTTGTTTACCAAAGCAATCATGGACACCTTAAATCTAGACAAGGTGTATCTTCAAGATTGTATGGTGCCGCATTGGGAAAGAGGTGCTCCAGAGGTCGTATCTGCCACATTACATACGGGGAAACACAAATCGCTCAAAGCAACTGCGTTGGGCAATTCGCCAAGTGGCAAAGCTAAGGCTGAAATTGTTGAAGTATTTTCATTAGAAGAAGTAGAAAAATTAGGTGCAAGGGGTGTACAAGGCAAAATCGTATTTTACAATCGACCTATGGATCCGACTCAAATTCGTACTTTTAATGCTTATGGTGGAGCAGTAGACCAAAGAGGACGAGGTCCAGCCTTGGCAGCTAGATTTGGCGCAGTAGGTGCGCTCGTCAGATCTATGACAACAAAAGCAGATGACGTTCCTCATACAGGAGGGACAATATTCGGAGATGACCCCGTCATTCCTGCAGTAGCAGTAAGCACAAATGATGCAGACTGGTTATCAGCCAATCTAAAAAAAGGCAAGGTCGAAGTTTCCATAGAAACGCACTGTCAAACCCTTCCTGATAAAGCCTCCCACAATGTCATTGGAGAAATTGTTGGAAGTACTTATCCAGAAAAAATAATTTTAGTTGGTGGTCACCTAGATAGTTGGGACATTGGCGGGGGTGCACATGATGATGGCGCAGGTTGTGTGCATGTAATGGAGGTGCTACGGACGCTGAAGGCACTAGATTATCGTCCCAAACATACTATTCGATGTGTATTATTTATGAATGAAGAAAATGGGCTTGGAGGTGCGAATGCTTATGCGGAAGCCTCTAACGATAAAGGAGAATTTCATATGGCAGCACTAGAGTCTGATGCTGGAGGATTTACTCCGCGAGGTTTTTCGGTAGATGGAGACAATAGCATCTTCGCAGAGAGGTTCAAAGCTATGACGGCTTGGCTTCCACTCTTAGAACCATTTGGTCTTTCACTCAGTAAAGGTGGGGGTGGAGCGGACATCAATCCTCTCAAAAGCCAGAAAGGTGTATTGATAGGTTTTAGACCAGATTCGCAACGCTACTTTGATTTTCACCATACTGCAGAAGATACTATGGATGCCGTCAATCAACGAGAATTAGAATTGGGCGCAGCGGCGATTACCTCCTTGATTTACCTTATTGATACACACGGACTATAATATGCATTCAGAACCTCAAGTGACGAGTATACAACTGGGCGATTTATTTTTTGTCCCCTTTATTTCCGCTGTCAAAATCGCGCAGCGTGTAAAAGAAATAGGACAAGAAATATCCAAAGATTACCTTGGTCGTAGACCGATTATCCTTACCATTCTCAATGGGTCGTTTATTTTTAGCAGCGACCTAGTACGTGCTATTAATATGGACTGCGAGGTACAGTTTATGAAAGTCAGTTCCTACCATGGCACATCGTCTACTGGCCAATTGACCGCCAAGTTTGACACCCTTCCTGACCTCCATGGTCGAGACCTTATCATCATAGAAGACATCATAGATCAAGGTCATACCATAGATTATTTGCTCCGATCTCTATCCGAAAAAAATCCCGCCAGTATCAAAACGGCTGCTCTCTTACTTAAACCAGAAGCGTACAAATATGAGCACCCAATTGATTATGTAGGCTTCGAGATTCCTAATGACTTTGTTGTAGGCTATGGCTTGGACTACAACCAGATGGGCCGCAACTTGCCCGCAATTTACACTTTGCAAAAAGACTAATTTTACTACACTCTTTATTTTTCTTTGGGCGTCCGGGCGGGCTATTCAGGGCTGCGCTATCGCTTCGGTGCTGCGCACTCCCGATTGAAAAAATCGGGATCCTTACTATCCCTGACGCAAAAAAAGGATTGATTTTGTGTGAAGGGGAATTACATTTTTTTTACATTTTATATTTAGCGTTTTTCGGTTTTACATTTATTTTCAATCCGCAATATATCAAACGAGAAAAAGGAGCAAAGGCTAGCTCTGCTCGGCAGTCCGTCAAAACTGAGGCAAAAAAAATGGGATAAGCGATGTACACTTATCCCATTTCAAGCTTGTATCTCTTTTAGATTTACTTACCTCCTACTACTAATTTTCCTTGTCTTCTACTACCGTCTTCAAAAATAAGTTCATAGAAGTATACGCCCTCTGCAAATGACTGGCTATCCCAAGATGTTTGTTGTCTAGCAGATTCTACGTTCGCATGTCTCTGACCTAATCCATCATATATAATCAAGTCAAAAGCTTGTTCGTTGGTGGTCGTAAAAAAGAACTCGGCCTTACTTGGATTAGGGTATACAGAAATATCATCCGGCACCTCAGCATCTTTGGTAGACACGGTACCTGAAGTCAAGCTAACATTATCTATCAAAGCAAAATCACCTCTTGAGAAATCGTTGTCGAATACAAAAGCACCATTACCCCTCAGCGTGATTACTTGAATCAATAATTCCCCTTGAAAATCATCTTCTAGTGGAAACTGATGTTTTACTACCTCACCTTCTACTTGGTCGTAGATGAGTGGAAACACTTCGCCGTCTATCGTAACCTGCACCATCGATACATAACCTGGATTGATATTTTCAATCTCGGTATCAGAACGAAACTGCACTAGGTCAAAACTAAAAGTTGGATCTATTAAACCAACTGCATTGATACACATATCAATATCCGTCTTTTGGAAATTTTCTCTGAAAAACAAATCCTCTTCTTCGCAATTTTCTAAGGCAAAAGGCAGGTTACTCAATCCTGATATCACTAACACTTCGTTGTCATTATACATTCCAACCTGGGCGTCTGATCTAAAATCAGTATCCACAAAAATTCGCTTATCTGTTGCTAAGCTAAAATTATCAAAGGTTTCCTCATATTCTTCACCGACTGTTTCTAAAAACAAATACTGTCCATTAACATTGTTATTGTTAGATACTACATCTTCTGGAATAGCTAGGGTAACCATCAACTCCTCTCCATTTTGAATTTCATCTGGCAATACAATAACATCAAAAATAGTCGCGAAAGAACCTGCACGCAAATCAAATGGAAGACGAATTTCATAATTGTACTCAGAACCCGCCGCAGTGATAATGATTGGATATTCCCCTTCTGATATTTCTGAACAGCCAGTGTTTTGTATGCCTAATTGAATTCGTGACTGTGAAGCATCTCCACAGACATTATCCGATGTCAAAGACAAAGAAGTAACACGCATATCTAAACCTGAATTTGAAGTCGTTGTAATTCTAGCTGCAGCATCATTATTTGCCAATACAATTTCTCCATTATTTGGATCTTGAGAGGCGGTTGCTTCGAGCAATACATTTACATCAAATGTTTCTCCTGCCTCATCCAATGGCACTACATTAGGAAATGTGTAGAATAAAGTATCTCCTGCATTCAAATCTTCTTCAAGTGTGATTCTTTGTTCATCAACAAATTGATTTTCTACTGTATACAATATCTCTAACTCTTCTCCAGCAAGGTAGGGTTCCACTCCTACGTTCATAACGTATACTTCTAAAAAATAGGTCCCTAAATTATCTGCACAAACTGTGGGTCTTTCGTCTACAATAGCTAATGCTAGGTCAAAATCTCCTGAATCAGGGAATAAACCGACTGCTTTCCAGGCTTCTAATACACTAGCCATTTCCGGTGAATTTTCTCCAAATAAGTCATTTACAGCTTCAATACTAGCTATAACGGCCTTCGTATAATTAGAGCTTTCTGTCAAGTAAGCAGTATTCATTGTGAAGACAATGGATGCCGCCTTTTCCAATCCAATAGCTTCCACACTGTAATCTACTCCAACCTCGTTCGTATCTGTTTTGCCTTCCGTCAGCATATGAAACCAAAAATTGAGTACACCACTATTGATGTGTACTCCACCATTATCTCTAGTTCCAAATTCCCAAAACCTTCCTGCATAAAACTTTGGATTGTTTTTAGTATTGGGGTCTGCCATATCTCTAAAATGATCATCTTGATCCGTAAGTACAAACCTTTTCCCAATCAACCATGTCTTGTTATCTGGATCGTAAGTGAATTCTAGTGCCTTCCCCAAGATATCTGATATAGATTCATTGAGTGCTCCCGATTCATCTTGATAAATCAGGTCGGAAGTAAAATCTGTAAAGCCATGTGCAAACTCATGCCCCACCACGTCAAGTGAAGTAAGCGGACCATACTGGTCACAATCTCCACTAAAGAAAGTGGAGAAACTACCATTCCAGGTAGCGTTTACAGTATTCCTTTCTGAACCGTAGACTCGACTACGCAACTCAAAACCTTCACCATCTAAGCCATCCCAGTTGAAATTGTCTAACATATAATCATAATACGCTGCCGCACAATAGTGTGCATCAGTTCCTACTTCTTCCTTATTTCCAAAGTTGTTCCAGAAGTTATCTTCGTCTTCAAAATCATTCAAACTACCGTTTAAGGTTACGATTCCGCCCCCTCTTGTAAAATCTCTTAATACAAAATGGTCTGTAGCTAGAGAATCCACAATTATTCTTTGTTCTCCGTAGTATTTTGTATTCGCTATTCCTTCTACATTGGTATGTGCAATCTCAGAGATAGATGCGATAATATTGGATTGTATCGCATCAACATATATAGACTGTCTATACTGATTGCGACCATCCAGGTTGGATACAATGACGTGATACGCTAAAGTATACTCTCCACTAAATTCTGGATAAGATTTATCAATAACTACTAATTCTGATTTTTCATAATCCCAGGCTGGCAGTACTGTTGCTGTGCCTTCTGTTTTTGAAAGCAGCATAGAATTGACATACTTTTTAGCTTGTAACTTTGCCTCACTTGCATTGAAAGCAGGGGAAGTTGATAATGAAATATAAGGAAGCAAATCACCAGAGGCTTTTTTCACTGCGCCATCCTTTTCATGCAAAATATAAGCTGCTCCTACTACTCTAAGTCCTTGGTAGTACTGCTTCATCCTCACTCGCGTCCATCCGTTCAGACCATTCATCGTCTTATGCACTTTCAAGTCTTCAGCGCTATGTAGTCCTAGTTGTTGAAAATATTGAGTGGCAAAGGAAGCACTTTTGGTAGCAGAGTTATCCATCTTAATCAACGCCGCCTCTTGCCTTTTTTGCATTTTTCTAGACTTTTCAGCTCCTTGAGCAAATAGTCCAAAACAAAAAGCACTTGATAGTAAAATAGTGAGTAAGATTCGTTTCATAAGTATAAAGTATTAGGTTTCGTTAATTATGCGTTTCCAGAGTAGACTCAGTTATGATATATCAGCCTTAAGATAGAGTTTATTTAGTATAAAATTGGGCGGAAAAGAAACAATTGTCTTGAAAAACCCTATAATAGTTGACATTTATCCGAATTATTTGCTTTACAGATTCAGATATTTGTGTTAACTTTGCAGTCCTAATCAAATAGACCCATGGTGTAATGGTAACACACCTGTTTTTGGTGCAGGTATTTAAGGTTCGAGTCCTTATGGGTCTGCATTTTGAATCTTAGTCTCTATCATCTTTTGATGATAGAGACTTTTTTATTCCCTTACGAGATAGAAGTATATCCAGTGTACGTGTTAACAAATTGACACCTACGAATCTCCTAACCCACCTGTGTCTAAAGGCTATAGCGAAGTATAATTTATGAAACCCATATACCATTCATCAGGTAGGCGTATACGTGGATTGAAAATGTAGAAATATTGCTGATAAAGACTTTTTCGTTTGTGTAAATTCGAGATGGACTCAAGATTCAATATTAAAAGCAGCCTCGATAGTAGCGATACAAGTGGTGCTGGTCAGTATATGCGCCAAGGAGTAGAGCAGGATGAACGGATGAGTGAATACTGCTCTACGACTATGGCGCACTGCTGAGCAGTGACAGGCGTACAAGCGGATAGCGAGATTAGCTGCCCAAATACAATCCTAAATCAGCAATAGATGAGTCTCCTCCGAAAACTCACGAAACTAACCAAAACTGCCATCAACCAAGATATAACTGCCATAACATTCATATGGCATGGTTTTATTATGATAATGTAAAGAGCACTTAATTATAACACGCTTCTTTTCGCAAACTGGTTTAAAAAAAAAAAAACTGAAAATCCCCCGTATGACTTATCAAAATACCTTTAAAGGCGTCTGTATTTTAGTAATAACGCTAGCCAGCTTTAACTTTTCCGATGCAATTAGTACCTCCTCTAATTCGCTAAATCTTGAAAGTGAACCATCAGTAATCCATGAGTGGCTTGCAAAATCAAACTATATCTCAAATGACGATATTCTTGACGTTTCCTGTCCTTCAGGGACCGCACCTACAGCTACGGCTTTTGCGATACAAGCTTCATGTAATCCTGACAAGAGTGTAAATAGTGATGGCTTTTTACAGTTGGCAGCACTTGTAGATGGAGACAGATACAACTGGTCTATAGGAAGTACATATACAGGCGATGCCGACTATGCGAATGCAACGGATGCATCTGGACTGTCATTGCCCATAGAGGTGGCGACTGGACTACCCAATCCAAGCAGCCCCGAGGATTATACCATCAGGATATTTAATGGCGCAAGTAATTGCTTTACGGATATTACGGTCACTATGGAGGTACAAAGTTGTAATTTTACTTGTGACTGTATAGACATGGTCTATCTAAATGAGACAGGTTCAGGTGGTGCGGTACTCAAATTTTCAGTCGCTAGTGATGGAACATTAAATGAAATCGGATCCCCTTGGTACGACAATACGGCTGCGGGAGAGTCACTAAATAATCCTCATGGACTTGGTATCGATGATAGTGGATTTTTATACGTCGGAGAACAACCAAATGGTGGAGACATTAGAAGGTTGTCCTGTCTTGGAGAGATTACTCCTGCTACTGGACCAGATGGCTTTAGTATCAATCATGGAGGGCAAACCAATATTGGTATCATTGGGGATACTCTATATACCAATGCCTGGGATGGAGCCTTATTTGGGAATCCAGATAATAATGACATTTTCGCATACAGCCTTATCGATGGTTCTTTTATTTCTAGAGTAGATTTTTGTGGTGTAAATGGTAATGATAATAGAGATTGGGGATTTTATGTAGATCCGCGAACCAATACGATGTATTCTACTACTTCATTCAATACTGGCAACAATGCAGTTGTTGAAAATTTTCTATATGTATACAGTCCTGCCGATTTTGATAACGACCCCACTACCTGTATTAATCCCATAAGCTTGAGCAATTTACCTGCTTTTAACGCTAATATTGCTGGTGTCACCACCGATGTGGATGGCAATCTATATGTTGTAGTAAGAGAAGATAGAAATGAACCTGGTCGCCCTTCATATATAGTGAAATATGGCCCAGGACCTAACTTTAACTATATAAGAACTTCTGCATTTGACACTAATGATGATGGAGTAGGCTGGAAGAGAGCTATAGGTATAACTTATAGCGAATTGACTAACACTATTTATGTTTCTACCAATGCAAATAATGATGACTGTATCGCAGTGTTTGATACTACACTGGTATACGATCAATCAAAAGGATATCCTGCGCCAACAACACCTGGAGCGGGTAAAGGAATAGGTATTTTGACAGAGTGCTGTCCTAGTAGCAATCGAATTACGTTTGACACTTCTATGTGCGAAGTAGCTGTCAATGATGTAGTCGTTATTTCTGACTTTTTACCTTGCTTTGGAAATTTCTGTGAAGCCCAGTGGGAAGAAGATCCGAACAATACTGGATTTACTTTTAATGAAGCGAATAATACTGTCACTATTAATGAACTTGGGTCTTGCGGTACGTTCACCCTCAACTCAAATGGACTTGGTGCGAATAATCAATGCGGTGCTTTTTTTGTTACCGTGAATATTTGTGCTGGCTGTGTCGACTGGGGTGACCTTCCCGATACTTCTGCAGGTACAGGTCCTTTAAATTATGAGACGGATAGTACGAATATGGGACCGAATCACCTGCTTGTTGATGGTTTATCCCTTGGGGCGACCAATGACTTTGAAGGAAATGGTATCTCTAATTTTGATGCTTCAGGAGATGGAGCAGAAGACGATGGACTTAGTTTTCCTTCTACCTTAAATATTACGCTTGGAGGTACTATTAATCTACCTATCAATGTAATGAATACGACTGGAACGATCGCGCACTACGAAATGTGGATAGACTGGAATGGCGATGGCGACTTTAACGATGCCAATGAAATGGTTGTGGATTTATCGGACGACGGTGCTGGTAACTTTGGTCAACTATCTACACCCATCGCAGTTCCCGACAATGCCACTAAAGATCAAGCGCTTGGAGTCAGAGCTCGATTGTCTCATACAGATAATATGACGCCCAATGGCATGGTTGCCTCTGGAGAAGTGGAGGATTATCTAATCACTGTAGCCTGCAAAGATCCTATTTGCTTACCGATGACGGTTACGATTAACAATTAGTCTAATTAAAGAAAATATATGAGTCCGAAATAGGGAATGTCTCGCAAAGAGGCATTCCCTATTTTTTGGCCATCCTGTTTTCGGGTTCATTTCAATTCAATTTTTTTTTTGGCCAGCCAAATATATTTTTAGCCAGCTAATTTGTAGACTAAAATATTGTATCTCTTGTCTATTCACGGCTAGCTTTTGCGTCGCGACGCCACATTAGAAATTATGCATTTTATTTAATATATTTGAGTGAGTCGATTCTAGCCAATAAAAAACTAGATTTCGCAAAGTAAGTATAACGCTTACC
>CAYZUW010000063.1:0-14963 GCA_964481325.1 uncultured Saprospiraceae bacterium | reverse complement strand
TTAATAACAAAAAAATTTAGTAATTTTGCGACCCATTGTACTAAAATTAGTACAAATCCAGTGTATTATTATTAATACACCACTAGTTCACTTAAAATCTAATAATCATGGCTACTACCACTGAAATCACAATAGAAGATAGACTGAAGCAACTATATGCTTTACAAGCAATTGATTCTGAAATAGATCAGCTACAGATATTAAAAGGAGAGTTGCCAATGGAGGTTAAGGATCTTGAAGATGAGATCACGGGATTGGGCACTAGAGTGAGTAAGTTAGAATCTGCTATCCAGGACTTAGAAACGGAAAAAACAAACCATCTAAACAAGATTAAAGAAGCAGAGATACTCGCGGAACGCTACAAGAAGAAAATGGATGAGGTGAAAAATAACAGAGAATTTGAAGCCTTGACAAAGGAATTGGAGTACCAAGAACTGGAAATTAAGCTGTCTACAAAAAAGATTAAAACTGCCGAAGCTAACATAGAAATAAAGAACGAGTCTCTTGCCAATGCCAATGAAAAGTGGACTGAAAAGAAGAATGACTTAGAAGCTAAGAAAGTAGAACTTGAAAAGATTAAAGAGAAGACGGATAAGGAGGAAATCAAACTGAACAAGAAAGCAGATAAGCAAAGAAAGGTAATTGAAGATAGATTGCTCAAAGCGTATGATAAAGTGAGATCTTCCTACAGAAATGGGCTTGCGGTAGCCACAGTGGAAAGAGATTCTTGTGGAGGATGCTTCAATAAGATTCCGCCACAAATACAACTAGAAATAGGAATGAGAAAGAAAATCATAGCTTGCGAACATTGTGGTCGTGTATTGGTTGATTCTTCTCTTGCAGAAAAATAATCCTTTGTGCTAAATGAAAACTAAAAAAGTGCCTTTGAATTAACTTTCATAGGCACTTTTTATTGAAGCCTACTGAACAAGAAAATAATCCCTATCTTTTCACTTACTAATTATGAATCGAGTTCGTTATATCTAATATGCCATCATTTTTTCTCAAGCATCTTTTTCTAATTTCCTGTCTTTTGGTATCTACCAAAATGATAGCCGAAGAGGTCTATTATTTTGAATATAGCCCTCTCTTGACGGAAGCTTATGAGAAAATCATCTCATTGAAATTAGAAGAAGGCAGAGCGTTGATAGATTCTATCAAAGTAGTAGAGCCTAACAATTTGAGTGTATATCACATTGAAAACTATCTTGACTTTTTTACCATTTTCATCAATGAAGAAATAGAAGAGTTTGAAAAACTGGAGCAAAATAAAAATATAAGGCTGCAGAAAATTCGTCAAGGTCCTCAAGATTCTCCATACTTCCTGTTTAGTCAAGCAGAAATACAATTGCAATGGGCTATTTGCAGACTAAAATTTGAAGAATACTTTCAAGCATTTACGGAAGTCAATCGAGCGTATAAACAGTTAGAAAAAAATCTCACTCAATTTCCTTCATTTAAAGGCTCGCTCAAAAGTCTAGGTATTATCCATGCTATAGTGGGCACTATTCCTGACAATTACCGGTGGGGGCTCAAGCTCATAGGCAGACTAGACGGAACGATAGCGCAAGGAAAATCTGAATTGCAAGAAGTTATAGCTTTCAGTAGAGCTACCAATTTTATTTTTGAAAGAGAAACCATTGTGAGCTACGCCTTTCTACTCCTTCACTTGGACAATCAGTCAGACTTAGCCTGGGAAACCATCTCAGAGGCCAATCTTGATATAGCGCAAAGCCCTTTAGCTTGTTTTGCTGTAGCCAATATCGCTATGCGTACTGGACGCTCCGCAGAGGCCCTAGAAGTCTTGGAGCAAAAACCAAGTGGTGAAGGCTACTTGCCCTTTTACTACTTAGATCTACTACAGGGATATGCTATGCTTTACGCTTTAGATGCCAATGCAGATACTTACATAGAAGTTTACCTTAATAACTATAGAGGAGTAAACTTGATAAAAGATGCCTATCAAAAATTGGCTTGGCACTTCTTAGTACATGGCAATGAGATTGCCTACAAAAACAATATGCGCCTTTGTCAAATTCGCGGAAACACGCTTATTGACAGTGACAAGAGTGCTATGAAGGAAGCCAACAAATCTATCACTCCAAATCCAACATTGTTAAGTGCCAGACTCTTATTTGACGGAGGATACTATGAAGAGGCTAAAAACAAATTGGAAGCTAAGCAAGTAGATGAATTTACGGAAGAGAAAGATAGGCTGGAATGTGCCTATCGCTTGGGTAGAATCAATCACGCTTTAATGGATATTCCAGAAGCTATTTATAATTACAATTACAGCATTGCCTTTGGAATAAACGCCCCCTATTTTTATGCATGTAACGCAGCATTGCAGTGTGGTTTGATCTATGAAAAACAGCAGGATTATAAAGAAGCAGGACGTTATTTTGAATTATGCATCAAAATGTACCCAGAAGAGTATAGGACAAGCTTACATCAAAAAGCTAAGGCTGGATTAAACAGAATAGCAGACAAGCGTGAAATGCTTGAAGGTCGACTATGATTTTAACTTTTGGTTGTTTCGATGACGATCCTTATCTCTGTTCGTTTTCTTTTCCAAACTCTTAGTCAAGGCGCTCTCTAAATCTATTCCAGTTTGATTGGCCAAACAAATCAAGACAAATAAAACATCCGCCATCTCTGAAGATAAGTTGTCCATTGCATTTGCCTCATCCTCTGGTTTTTTAAAAGATTGTTCGCCATAGATTCTTGCCATAAGGCGTGCCATCTCCCCTACTTCTTCCATCAAGACAGCCGTGTTTGTCATTTCATTAAAATACCTAACTCCGATTGTTTTGATCCATTCATCTACTTTGTGCTGGGCTTCTTGGATAGTCAAATTATGGTTATTTTAATACTTGTGAAATGATTATTGAGTCCACTCCGAAAAAACTTATTATTGTTTTTCCAAAGAGGATATTATTTCGTGTGCTGAGGTATACACTTCTTGCATTGCACTCTCTCCTGAGACACCCGCGAATCTAGCCATCTCACATCTTTCAAGAAGAATAGATAGGGACTCAATAGTTTGCCTTGAAGCTTGTTTGTCTTGGAGTTTCTTGGCGATATTATTTCTAGATAATTCAGAAAAAGGGATGTTCATTTTATCTCCTATATATCCGAAAATCGACTTTGCAATTTCATCGAAAAACAATTTGCTTTCATTCTTTTTCATATACTCTTCAGCTGTAGCTAATCTCTGTTTAGCCACGCCTCCCGCTTGCTCTCGACGGATTAAATCAGGATCAATAATTCCTTTTTTGATTTCGTTTCTACGATAAAGGAGAATTCCGCACATTGCTAAAAATGGAAATGCAAAAAGAGATTTAGCTAAAGGGTTTTGAATCCAAGCACTGGAAGTCATGCTAGATAGAGAGGTACTAGTCAAGAGGGGCTTAAGCTCTGATGACATGGCATCGCTTTCCGACACAACAGCTCTATCATTTTTCTTATTAATTCCTTGTCGAACCATTATATTATCCACTCCCGTAACAATCGTTATATACTTTGCACTATCGGGATCAAAGTAAGTGAACTGTGGTCGTATAAGATATCGTTCTGCCTTTTGAGGTAAAACGGTATACTCCACCTTCATATAACTTTGCATATAACTGTCTCTAGGAATAGCCTTCTTGTCAATAACTGAAGTATTGTAGACTTCTAAGTTTTCGTCAAATATGACTTGTGGAGGAAGAAGTCTGTTTACATCTCCATTACCACTAATCTCCAATGAGATATTAAGCGCATCATCAGTAGTCAAGTTTGATGGACTAACGATGGACGTAGCAGTGTATTTTCCAACAGCACCAGAGAAGGAAGCAGGCGCATCCGTTGGTAATTCTAAAACATCAATCGTAACTGGTTCGGTGTTGAAATTAAAATAATTTATAGGTTCAAAAAAAATACTACGTGATCTCTTATTAGGGTCATTGATTCCTAATTTAAACATTGATGCTTCTACTTCTAATTTTCCAGTTCTCTGCGGATATAAAGCGATGCTTTTGACGGTTGTAACGTTATACTGTTCTCCGTCGACAATTTCTATGGTTTTATTGGATCCTCTGGTTCTTAATTTTTCAGAGTAAAAGCCATCATAGCTTGGTTCTCTAACTTGGTCATATCGACGCACATTTACCGTGTAGTATATTTTATATTCGAGTAAAACTTGTTGTCCAATGTATGCCGTATCCGAAGAAGGCACTGCACGTACAAACATTCTTTGAGACATGCTTTTATTCAGCTCTTGCTGATTTTTAGCGCCGTTTTTAGCTTTTAAGACTACAATTTTGACCAGATTGGATTTGATTTTTTTGTTGTTGAACGAAGCTGATGCCGCAGGAATTACATACTCTCCTGCAGCTTTGGGTTTCAAGATATATATAAACTTAAATTCACTACTGGTAACTCCATTAATAGTTGTAGAAGACATACTGGTAGAAGGGCCATTGACTACTTCGAAGCCTGTAAAATCTGGGCCTCTGAAAGACCTGGAGTCAATCTCTTCTAAAGTAACTGAATAGGTAAATGAATTCCCTACTACCACCTTACGTGCATTTGCTTCTGCCTTAAACAAATACTGTGCTTGCAGACTGCTACCCAAAAAAATCAGCACGAAAAGGATGTGAAAAACTTTATGCATATTTATATTTTATACGTTTTTCGTTTTTTCTTGTATTTCTTTACGGGAGCGCCATCATCACGAAAACTATCCTCTTGTAAACTATCCATTATATCTTGGTCTGGATTTTCTAAGACGTGTATTTTTAGAGCGTCCGATTCAAATGTCTCTTGACCAACTGTAATCTCAGCAGGTTTTACCTCTATATCTCCAACAGAGATAGCACGCAAAACAAAGCTATAGGATGCGGACTGGCTGACTTGTCCATTGAGCATACTAAAAGAAGAAGAAACGTTGGGGCCAGCTAAAATTTGAAGTCCAGAAAAATCTGGTGTTGCAAAGTCTGATATACTACCTCCCTCTACCTTAAAAGTGATAGTTAATCTTTCTCCCGCGAGCACTGTATCCTTACTAACTTGCGCAGAGACAGTAATCTCTTGACCATATACGTCTAATTGCAATATGCATAATAGCACAAAATTAATTATTACAATCCATTTCATTTTTATTACCAATCTTTTTCTTGCTTATTGGGTTTAGTATCTGCTTTTTTCAATTTTTGTTGCGTTCTCTTTTCTTGGTCTTCTACAATTTTTAAAAGATCTGCAGCCTCTTCTTTGCTAAGGTCTTTCTTTTCAAATTCTTCTCCAGATTCTGGTTTATTTTCTTGCTCCTCTTCTTCTTTTTCTCCACTCTCTTCTTTCTTTTCCTCTTCGCTTTCTTCGTCTCCTTTTTGTTGCTCGTTCTCTTGTTGTTGCTGTTGCTGTTGTTCTTCTTCCTGCTGTTGTTCTTTTTCCTCTTTTTCTCCACTTTCTTGCTGCTGTTGTTGCTGTTGTTGCTGTTGTTGCTGTTGCTTGACGAGCCTATTCGCTACAGAAAGATTATACTTACTATCTTCATCATTAGGATTATTTCTTAGTGCATTTTTATATGCCTCAACCCCCTTCTCAAATTCCTGCATATTCATATAGGTGTTTCCTAAATTATAGTATGCATCGGATTTTACTTTAGGGTCATTGCTCAAGCTTGCTGCTTGCTCGTAGTGGTTTAGTGCTTCTTCGTATCTATTTTGTTGATAAATAGAGTTGCCTAAATTATATTCTCCATTAGCGGATAGTTCTTCTTCTACTGCCTTTCTATAGGTTTCTTCTGCGCCTTCAAAATTATCCCTTAGATATAACTTATCGGCATTACGTAGCAGTTTATGCGAAGTCTGGCTTGATAGTTGAGCACTGACTAAAGTTGTGATTAATATGAAAAAAAACGATTTAAGCATATTTATATGAACGTATTTTTATAACTCTTAATTTTATGAATGGTTCGGTAATTCATTCCCCATCCGAAGTCCGTTTACTACACGTCGAAGATATCCTTGTTCTTTATCCATTGATTTTTTTGATAAGAAAAGAAAATATCGATTAGTAAAAGTAAAATGGCAAAACCTATAAAATATTGAAAATAACTATTGTACTCTGTAAAAGAACGTTGTTCTATATCTCTTTTTTCAATTTTATCAATTCGCTTCCGCAACTCATCGATTACTTTGTCGGAATTCTCTTGCAAATTGAAGTAAGTTCCATTTCCTTTGGTAGCTAGTTCGGTCAGCATTGCAGGGTTCATTTTAGTGATTACTCTTTGCCCAGTTCGATCTTGCTTGAAAGATTTTCTTCCATTGTAAGATATGGGAATTGGACCTCCTTCTGCAGTTCCTACTCCTACTGTAAACACTAACATCCCCTCATCGCTTGCTGTTTTAGCTTTGACCAAAGCCGTCTCATCGTGATTTTCTCCATCAGTGATAATGACTAAAGCTTTATGATGTTTGTTATCTTCACTGAAAGATCGAGTAGCTAGATCAATTACCTCTGCTATAGCCGTTCCTTGTGTTGGAGCCATTTCTGTATTGGCACTTCTCATAAACATAGCTGCCGCTGCGTAATCATTGGTTAGTGGCATTTGCAGATATGCATTTCCGGCAAACAATATCAACCCTATTCGCTCTCCCTTTAAGCCAACTGCTAACTCTTGGCCAAATTTTTGAGCCTTCTCCAATCTACTAGGCCGCACATCTTCACACAACATACTATTACTAATATCCATAGCAATAAATACGTCTACTGCTTTGGCTTGCACTTTCTCTTTTTTGGACCCCCATTGCGGATTTGCCCAGCCTATACAAATACATAGCAAAGCCACTACAAGAAAGATAAACTTAAGTATTGGCTTACGCTTAGAAAACCCAGGTATCATTTTTTGCAGACTCAGCCATGGACCTAGTTGCTGAAGTGCTCTATTGCGGTACCCTAAATACATAAGGAATGCTATCAGGACCAAGAGCACTGACACCAACCCATACAAGTGGCTTATATTTTCAAATCTAAACATAGTTTAAGGAATAGATCTTAAAAAAGTGTACTTCAATATCATTTCTAAAAACAAACATACCAATCCAATCAGTGCAAAGAGATAAAACTTATCTTGATATCTTTTTAGAACAGAAACTTCGATTTCTGTTTTTTCAAGCTGATCGATGGAAGCATAAATACTTTGCAAACTTTCTGCATCTGTCGCTCTAAAGTATCTCCCTCCAGTCATACTAGAAATTTCTCTTAACAATGCTTCATCAATTTCAACTCTATGCAAACGGTAAACGAACTGACCTCGTCCATTTCTATTTGAAGGCGTATAGGCTTCGCCCATAGATCCCACTCCTATAGTATAAACTTTTACACCAAATTCTTTCGCAATTTCTGCAGCGTCCATTGGTTTTATATAGCCTTGGTTGTTTACGCCATCGGTGAGTAGTATCACTACTTTTGATTTCACTTTGCTGTCCTTCAATCTATTCACTGCCGTACCAAGCCCCATACCAATGGCCGTACCGTCTTGTAATCTTCCACATTGAAGACCTGCTTCAGGATCTAAAAAATCTAATATGACAGAATGGTCCGTCGTTAAGGGAGCCTGCGTATAGGCCTCGCCTGCAAAAGCAGTCAATCCAATGCGATCGTATTTTCTCCCTTTTACAAAGTCTCCCGCAACCACTTTACTCACTGTAAGGCGATCTGGTTGAAAATCTTGAGCCAGCATACTACTTGATAAATCCATGGCCAATACGATATCAATCCCTTCTGCTTTTACCTCCTCTTCTTGAAGGACTATTTGGGGCCTTGCTATAGCAAACACTAAAGCGAGTAAACTAATAAATCGTAGTATAGGGGAAAGTATTGTTAGTTTAGATTTTAAGGACACAATGTCTTCTACACCTTGCAATGTAGACATATTCAAACGTGGGAAATAGGTTTTCCTGCGCAGGTAATACCAGATGAATGCCCCTAAGACAAGCGGAATCAAAAGGAAAAACCAAGGATGTACAAACTGTATATTATTTAGCCCATTCATGCTTCTCCAGGATTTAATGGTTCCGCAACAATTTCTTTCTTGGTATTAGAGACAAAGGACTCTGCTTCATTCAAAAGTTTAGATTGAATATCCAGAGATGGTGTCGCTTTTGCGAACTTCACCATATCTGCCATTCGAAACATGTCGGACAACTGCGTTTTGTGGTCTTCCGATATATCTTCATTTTTCAATTCTCTAATAATTTCTGCCGTCGTAGATTCTAAGGCGTGTATATCATATCTTTTTTCAAGATACTCTCTGACTATATAAGTCAATTCAGACTGATACTCTTTGAGCATTCCTTTTTGCCACAATTCTTTTTCAGAAAGCGCTTTGAGTTTATTCAAGGCTATTTCGTGTGCTGGCTTTGGCGCCACATAAACTTCCTCTACTGGCTTATTTTTAATTCTTCTATAAATAAAATATCCTAGTAGGCACAACAATAAAAAACCAACTACAGAAATAATCAAAGGCAAAAAGTCTGCTAAAGTAATAGGTTCAGCAACGATGTTTTTTATAGCTCTAATTTGCAAGGAATCTATTTGTGGTGTTATGACTGCCAATTGTATCCTTTGCGTATTCTGTCTTACATTTTTTTTACCATTTTCGAATTGCACTTTGATAGAAGGAATAAAATAGTATCCAGAATCAAATGAGGTGATGGTCAGTTGTTTTTGATAAATAGCTTTGTCCCCCTCAGTTACCTTTTCCCAATCGTTCTCTTTAATCAATTCAAACACCTCCATGGTATCTAGAGGGCTTAAATCTGCCCTAGGGTTTGTCACCCCTTCTGTACCTTTTATTTTTAGATAGTAATTGAGATGATCACCTATCATGATGTGTGCGCTATCTACTTCCGCTACTACCGCTTGTCCATAGGCAAAACTAGAGAGGCTAATAAAAAATAAGCTTAAAACGATATGTCTCAACAAATACTGCAAAATTATTTAGAACGTTTTTTAAAGAAATTTAGCAATGGCCCCGTATAAGATTGATCTGTACGAAGACTTATCAAATCAGCCCCACTCTTGGCAAATGAGGTCTTGAAATAAGTATTGTTTTTAGAAAACCAATCACTTTGTGCAGAACGCACTTTGGCACTACTTGTATCCAAATAGTGAAGCTTTCCAGTTTCTGCATCTACCACTCTTATCAAGCCTAAATTGGGCAATTGTTTTTCTGTTGGATCATAGATATGCATCCCTATCAAATCGTGTCTTCGCGCAGCAATACGCAAGGCCGTATCATATCCATCTGCAATGAAATCGGAGAGTACAAAACAAATGCATCTCTTCTTTATCACATTGTTAAAATATTCCAAGGCCATTCCGATGTTTGTTTCCTTTCCTACCGGCTCAAAATCCAATAGCTCTCTAATGATTCGAAGAATATGTGTTTTACCTTTTTTAGGTGGAATAAATTTTTCTATTTGATCGGAAAAAAACAGGACCCCTACTTTATCATTATTATTAATAGCAGAAAAAGATAAAACTGCGCAAAGCTCGGTAATCATATCGTTTTTCATTTGGTCGCCCGTACCAAAAAAAGAAGACTTACTCACATCAATCAATAAGATAACAGTGAGTTCTCTTTCCTCTTCAAATACTTTGATATGGGCTTCTCCAGTTCTAGCAGTCACGTTCCAATCAATATTACGCACATCGTCCCCATACTGATAAGAACGCACTTCGCTAAAAGACATCCCTCTTCCTTTGAAGGCACTATGGTACTCTCCAGAAAAGATCTGCTTACTCAAACCTCTGGTCTTGATTTCTACCTTACGTACTTTTTTTAAGAGCTCTGCCGTATCCACTTTATTATTATCTTTTCATTTTTTTGAGTTTGGCTGAAGATATTAAATCAGGCGACACATTATCCCACGGTATCAACCATTCGGGTTGACCAAACACAGAACTTCTTTCTGTTTTAATCTTAACGCCTAAGTCGCATAAAACTGGATTTAGTAGAGGTACATTTTTTATCCAGTTCAACTCTTCTTCCTCTTTTTCAAGTTTTTGTTTTACTTCTACTATTTTTTGCTTCACACTATCTTCCCACTTTGCAGTTGGTTTAAAATAGTCGCTCGTATTTATATATTTTTCAAATTTTCGATTATAGTTAAATGAAACTGTCTGGACTTTATCATTCCATGAACTGGAGTAATTGATATAGCCAGAAAAATATTTATCGGAAAGCTCGGTTATTTGAAACCACACTTCCGCCTTATTTTCATATCTATCTTTATATTGTTTATTTTTATTTCTTTCTATCTCCTTATTCCATTCGCTCAATAGTTTTTCGATATGAGTATCAAAATCTTTGTTAAGCGTAGGGATATCTTTTTTGATGATCGTATGATGGTTTATATAAGAAGATTTGTTACGCACATTAAGAACACCTTTTTCTGTTATATCTGCATCTTGCTTATCAATGCTTTGGACGATAGAAACTTTTTTAAATGTAGAATTGTATGATTGTTTATCATCTATTGATGTCCAATCTAAAGTTATCTTTTTATTTTCTAATCTTCCCTTATAATAACCGCTTGGAACATTTTCGTATTTCTCTAACAGTACAAGGTCTCCAGCTTGCAAAGACCCTTCAACAAGGTAAGTAGTTTCATCATCTTCATACTGCAAATATCCTCTGCAATTGAATCCATCATATCCAATGCATAGTTTAGCGGAATGCACTTCGTCGGTATGCCCTTCGTAATTATGCAACCAGGTAATCGGCGTATCGAACAACTTCAACACTTGCTTTTCCATTAATGTTTGTGCAAATAAACAATTGACCACACATATAAACATAAATGCAAAACACCATTTCAATATGTAACCTTTCACTTGCAATTTTTTGAATAATTTGATAAAGATAAAATAGTCTATATCCGAAGCTGAATATACTCTACGCCTTATGGTACTTCTACTGCATTTAGAATTTGTTTTATTATATCCTCTTGCGTAATATTTTCTGCTTCCGCCTCGTAGGTAATTCCAATTCTATGTCGAAGTACATCGTAACAAATATTGCGCACATCATCGGGCGTAACATATCCTCTTCTATTCAGAAAAGCTATTGCCTTAGAAGCTAAAGCAAGATTGATACTTGCCCTTGGTGATCCACCAAAACTAATAAGCGGCTTTAGATTTTCAAGGCCAAATTTTTCTGGCGTTCTAGTCGCGAAAACAATATCTAATATATATTGCTCTATCTTTTCATCCATGTATACTTTACGAACAGTAGCTCTAGCCGTCATAATCTCTTCAAGAGATACAGCTTGTTTTACTTTACCGAATCCATCTACATTGAGATTTCTTCTGATAATTTCTCTTTCCTCTTCTTGATTGGGGTAATCGATTTTGACCTTTAGCATAAAACGATCTACCTGTGCCTCTGGCAAGGGATAGGTACCTTCTTGCTCGATTGGATTTTGAGTAGCCAATACTAAAAAAGGTTCCTCCAATTTGAAAGTGTTTGTTCCAATGGTTACTTGTCTTTCTTGCATCGCTTCCAATAGGGCGCTTTGTACTTTTGCTGGAGCACGGTTAATTTCATCCGCGAGCACGAAATTGGCAAACACTGGTCCTTTCTTTACTGAAAAGTCGTTCTTACTCGGATTGTAAATCATTGTCCCTACTATATCCGCTGGAAGTAAATCTGGTGTAAACTGAATACGACTAAATTGTGCGTTGGTAGCACTAGATAATGTCTTTATAGCTAGGGTCTTAGCCAGACCAGGAAGCCCTTCCAATAGTACATGTCCTTTGGTCAATAAACCAACTAGCAGACGCTCTAGCATATGCTCTTGGCCTACTATAGTTTGAGAAGTCTCGGCGTATAGCCTACTTACAAACTCACTATCCGCTTGGATCTGCTCATTAAGCGCTTGGATATCAATAGATTGTTGCATCATTTTTAAAATTCTAAGTTGTTTATTTCAACGATAATAACGATTAAACGTTATATATTCAATACAGGGTTACTTTTCTTTGTGTTTGCTACATTATCCACAATGGAGGATAAACGAAAGTAGCCCTACAAAAATCGCTATTATTTAGAGCATGAAAGTAATCAATATTTTGATTTAAATTTTTCTTAACAATTAAGAATATAATTATGCTAGCAAGATTCATTTTTATCGGTATTCTATTGGCCTCTTTTAGCGTAGGTCATGCTCAAAAGCAAGTCACAGCACTAGACAAAGATACTCATCTCAAAATGCTTAAAAAAGGCGTACTACTGATTCGCTTGTCTGATCAAGGAGCTAAAATAAAAGCGCTCCAAGAAAGAGGTCGAACAAAAGAGGCTGATGAGCTTATCGAAGAAACAAAATCGCTCAATGAGCTTATTGTAAGTACATTTAATCAGTATTACAATTACAGTAAAGTCAATTTCATAAATCCTGAGGACTCTAAACAAATCGTGAAGGATAAATCCAAAACAGTCACCGATATCATCAGTGGTGAGTCTATCGACTTATCCAGTAGTAATGTATATTTTACAGATTATGGCATTGGAAATCCCGCAGATAGTTATGAAAGATACAATCGAAAAGGCTTTCAAATTTTCGCCTTAGAAAATGGGCAAATTGTAAATCTTGGTCGCGATTTGTTTTATGCAGGCGTCAAGCAAGGTTTCTTTGTAGGGCCTTTTGATAAAAGCATGGCTAAAACTGTGGTAAAGCTTAATAAGCGATTAGCAGTTGGTAGTAAATATTTTTAAGGACTTTATAACTCTGAAGAGTCCACGAAGCAAGAGCTGATGATTTGATATGCGGAGGCATTTCATGGGTATTATTTTATAACTAAGCCTAGGATACTATGCCGCGCTTCTATAAAGTTGGCGTAGCCTTTTCAATACTCTAAGAAAAAAGTAGACATTTAAATAAATTAATCTTTTTGCGCTCCGGGTAGTAGCGATATGAGGTGCCCTGTATAGCCTATGAAGCAATAGCTGGCGACGGATGAGCCGACAGGTGAATACTAGTCAGCTATATGCTGAATGGATATACAGGGTGCTGAATACAAGCGGATGACCGGATACAAGCGCCCAAAAAAAAGCCCCAACTAATGTGTTGAGGCCCATATATTTTAAAGTAAATTTTACTTCTTTCTTATCCGTTCATAGAGTTCATAAACTCATCGTTGCTTCTTGTCTGGCGCATGTGTTTGCTCAAGAAATTCATTGCTTCATCTGGCTTCATATCCGTCAACTGCTTTCTTAGGATATGCATTCTTGTCAACACATCTTTGTCTTGCAATAAATCATCTCTACGCGTACTAGACTTGGTCAAATCAATCGCAGGATACATACGCTTATTCGCCAATGAGCGATCCAATTGTAGCTCCATATTACCTGTACCCTTGAATTCCTCAAAGATAACGCCGTCCATCTTAGAGCCGGTATCGATCAATGCTGTCGCAAGGATGGTCAAAGAACCTCCTTTCTCTATATTTCTAGCTGCCCCGAAAAACTTCTTCGGCTTGTGCAATGCGTTGGCTTCTACACCACCAGAAAGCACCTTACCGCTGGCAGGTGCTACAGTGTTATACGCACGCGCCAAACGCGTGATTGAATCTAATAGGATAACCACATCGTGACGGCTCTCTACTAGACGTTTTGCTTTTTCTAATGCTATATTAGCCACTCGTACGTGGTTTTCTGCAGGCTCATCAAAAGTAGATGCGATCACCTCTCCCTTTACATTACGCTTCATATCTGTCACCTCTTCTGGACGTTCATCCACAAGTAGTACGATAAGATATGCCTCTGGGTGATTTTTTGCGATGGCGTTGGCTACATCCTGAAGCAACCAAGTCTTACCCGTCTTTGGCTGAGCTACGATGAGCCCTCTTTGTCCCTTTCCAATCGGAGTAAACAAATCGATAATTCTATTTCCAAAATCTTTGCCTTCAGGATGCGAAGTCAAAGTGAACTTTTCGTCTGGGAATAATGGCGTGAGGTAGTCAAAAGGTACACGCTCTCTAATGTCTTTAGGATCAAGACCATTGATCTTAGATACCTTCAAAAGTGCGAAGTACTTCTCTCCTTCCTTTGGTGGACGTATAGCACCTTTTACAGTATCTCCTGTTTTCAAACCAAACAACTTGATCTGTGATGGAGATACATAAATATCATCTGGACTAGTAAGATAGTTATAGTCTGAAGATCTCAAAAACCCATAGCCATCAGGCATCATCTCTAATATTCCTTCACCCTCAATGATCCCGTCAAGCTCTACATCAAATTTTGGTTTTTGCTGTTGAGTTTTACGATTATCTCTGCGAGGATCTTTTTTTCTTTCTCTGTTATTATCTCCTTTCCCGTTTGAGTTTGAATCATGCTTCTTTCGAGGAGAATCTTCTCTACTTCTATTATTACTTCGCTTATCATCTCTGGGCTTAGATTTTTCTGTAGTTGATTCTACTACTACTGCAACTTCTTCCGTCACTACAGCTTCTTCCATCTCTTCCTCTGATTCTTTTTCTGCAGGTGCTTCCTGATTTTCGTCAGTAGATACAGCTTGCTCGTCTAAAATGCGGTATATTAATTCTTGTTTGGTTAATTTCTTATAACTTTTTAGTCCAAGTTCTTCAGCTTTCGCTCTGAGTTCAGGAACCAACATGTCATTTAATTGCAGAATATCCAACATTGGGTTAAGGTTGTGTGTTTTTTTTTAAAATCTAATGCACTCATAAAGTGTGCAACTTAATTAGGTAGGTGAATATAAATGTGTATTTGAAATTGTTATATTTTTATAGAAACTCCACAAAGCTGGCTATTATCTTATTTTTGCCAGTAATCTTTTTATTCAGTGGGCATGAAAATTCCAGAAAATAAGTATAAAAAAACAATGAATACGTCTAAATGGAAATGGAGTGCTTTATCGTCACACAAAAATAGATTTTTTTTTGATATCAAATAC
>CAYZUW010000062.1:0-15004 GCA_964481325.1 uncultured Saprospiraceae bacterium | reverse complement strand
GTGTAGGGCACCCATAGTGGGCACAAAACCAATTCGCTTACCACTTTCTCTCAGTTGAGCAAGATATGCCTTCAAATCAGCAATTTTTCTAAAAATATACATCAGTTATTTCGTTTAGTACGTGTTTCAAGGCGCAGATAAGCCTTGATTATCAGTTAATTAATACTTCTATGCTTTGGTATATCTGATTTCAAAGTGGCCTTTTGCTTGATTTTCGAGCAAATATAGGATTTAGGAGCTTTAAATTAAGGAGTGTTTAACACATGAAGCACTCAAATTCAATAAGAAGTGCTATATTTTTATTAAATTTGCACCCTTAAACAAAAGGCATTTACACCCAATACTGCTGATTTTGAGCAGAAAAACATTAAAATTTGCCTTTTTTCAACATAGAGAAGTCTTTGTTGGTCACACAGAAAATTTGATTATGTCGAAGAAAAAAGTGTTAATAGTAACACAAGAGATGCAGCCATATACAGCGCTTTCAGAAGTAGCTGCCATTGCACGGAAATTACCTCAATATATACAAGAAAAAGGAATGGAGATTCGGGTCTTAATGCCCCGTTTCGGTACAATTAATGAACGTAGACATCGTCTACACGAAGTAGTAAGATTATCTGGAATGAACATCATCGTAGATGATGACGATTTTCCATTAATTATCAAAGTAGCTTCTTTACCAGGAGCGCGCATGCAAGTATATTTCTTAGATAATGAGGATTTTTTCAAGAGAAAATCTGTTTTTGAAGACTCAAAAGGGAAGCCTTTTAAAGACAACCCAGATAGAATGGTTTTCTTTTGCAAAGGCGTTATCGAGACGGTAAAGAAATTTGGTTGGCCACCAGATATCGTGCATTGCCACGGTTGGATGACTAGTCTGATTCCTTTTTACCTCAAGACTGCCTACAAAAATGAGCCTCTTTTCCAAAATTCTAAAGTTGTATACTCTTTGTACAATGGAACTATGGAAGATTCTTTTGGAGACAATTTCTTGGAAAAAGCGACTATCAACAATCTTGAGCCAGAGGATCTAAAAGACTTTAATACAGACGGCAAAATTACGCTCCACAACGGTGCTTTGATGTCAGCAGATGCTGTGATTAGAGGTTCTGAAGAGATTTCGGAGCAAGATGAAAAAGCCTTGGACGGATTAGATGTACCTGTTTTAGAATTTCAACACGAAGAAGGTTTCTTGGCTGCTTATATTGAATTTTTCAACAACTTGATGGAAAGCGAAGTAGAATCCTAATAAATCAGCTTTTTATACAACCTTATGGACTTAATTGATATACATTGTTAGGATATATTTTTTAATAATCCGAATAGTATATTCGACCCAAATGAATTTTTGTGATTAAACCTATTTTTTATTTTTTATTGTTGACATTACTATTTAGCAGTTTAGCATGCAACGACCCAGCTGCTATTGATACAGATATAGTAGATATTGACCTTGTCGATGTGCAGACTATGGACGATTTTGCCCTAAGTTCTTATTCGACTTTCGAAGATTCAATTGTTTCCTTTAGTCAACTCGAATTTTTGCAACCGCAGTATCCATTTGGAATTGATGAAGACCCTGTTTTTGGGACCTCTACAAATGGGATGGCACTTCAATTTTTATTGTTAGATCCACCACTTGATTTTACCAATGCGATTGTGGATTCCGTTATCCTGGAGTTGCATATTAGTCAAAATCTTCCATTTTCAGGAGATTCCGTCCAAACTATAGGGATTGAAGTACTCCAAATTGAAGAGACCTTAGACGTTCTTACACGATACTATACCACCCAAGAAACTGAACTAGGAGAAATTATCGGCACTTATACAGGAGTACCCAATTTTACGGATCCAGTGCCAACTGTGCGATTTCAGCAAGATACTATACTTATTGATACTTTACCTCCTCACATAAGAGTAAGGTTAACTGATCTTTTTGGACAACAAATTATTTTTTCGGACCCAGCAGTACTTCAATCCAATGGTAACTTTTTAGAACAATTTAGAGGCTTATACTTACGACCTACCTTACCCAATAATGGATTGATAAGTTTTGACTTAAACTCTGTCAATACCGAATTTCAGGCAGCAGTTAATGGTGCAACGGTTTTAGTATTTTACACTCAAAATGGGGTGCGCAGTCAATATCAAATAGCAGTAAGTTCACTTCTTTCAGTCAAAGTCCCTGAGCAAATGTCTGATTTGTCAGGAAGTACTCTGGAAGAGTTTATTGATGATGAAGTATTAGGCGATAGTTTGACTTTTGTGCAAGGCTTGTCTGGACCCAACGTAGTGGTAGGTTTCAATGATTTAAATAGACTAGACGGTTCTATCATAAATGGAGCAACTTTAGAAGTTTTTGCAACTACTCTAAATGGAGATAATCGTGAAGTACCACAACAGCTCGTATTGATAGAAGAGTTTGATGACGGGACCGTAAACTTGACAAGAGATTTTGCTTTGTCTTTGATATTTGGAGGAACTGTAGCTAATGCAGGTGGACAGCCTGAAGATATGGGTAACGGAATTTATAGGTACACCTTCGATATTGGTGGCCAATTACAAGACATCTTAGCAGGAGAAAAAAATGATAAAGTTGCTATCAGGGTTGATAATAAGATATCTGATACGAGAAGAGCTGTCATATTTGGTGCTGGACACAGTACCTATCCTATGAAACTTAACGTTACATATACAAAATTATAGTGTTTTATGTGTGGAATAGTCGCCTACGTCGGTGAAAAGGATGCTTATCCAATACTTATCAATGGTCTAAAAAGACTAGAATATAGAGGATACGATTCATCAGGTGTTTCGATATTAAACGGAGATATCCAAATTTTCAAGAAAAAAGGGAAGGTCAAGGACTTAATAGATCATGTAGGTAATCAGAGAGTAAAGGGGAATATCGGTATTGGACATACTCGATGGGCAACACATGGTAGACCAAATGATATCAATGCGCATCCGCACCTTTCAGGAAATAAGAGATTATCACTGATTCATAATGGTATAATCGAAAACTACATGCCTCTCAAAGAGGCTTTAATAAAATTAGGGCACACCTTCCAAAGTGATACAGATACAGAAGTTCTCACGCACCTGATTGAGGAAATCCAAACCAGAGACAATCTTCCTATAGATGAAGCAGTGCGTATTGCACTTGCTAAAGTCATAGGCGCCTATGCGATAGTTGTTATGGATAAACAAAATCCAGACATCTTGATAGCAGCTCGGAAAGCAAGCCCTCTTGTAATCGGTATCGGAAACGATGAATTCTTCGTTGCCTCAGATGCCTCACCCATAATCGAACACACCAAAAAAGTAGTGTATCTCAACGATGAAGAAATCGCCGTTGTCAAACGAGACGGAACCTTATCTATAAAGAACATCGACAACCAAATTCAGAATCCATTTATCGAAGAGTTGGATTTGAAGTTGGATGCCATTGAAAAAGGAGATTTTGACTCCTTTATGCTTAAAGAAATTTTTGAGCAACCTGATTCGGTTCTCAATTGTATGAGAGGTCGGATTAGTTCAGAAGAAGGATGGATTAAGGTAGGAGGTGTAGAAACAAAGATGGAAGAGTTTCTAAATGCGAGAAGGATCATAATCGCTGCGTGTGGGACATCCTGGATAGCAGGCTTGATTGGGGAGTATCTTTTTGAGGAGCTAGCTAGAATCTCAGTAGAGGTCGAGTACGCTTCAGAACTACGTTATAGAAATCCTATTATTGATGAGGGCGATATAGTTATAGCGCTGAGTCAGTCTGGAGAGACAGCAGATACCTTGGCCGCTTTGCACCTAGCAAAAGAAAAAAATGCTACACTATATGGAATTGTGAACGTAGTGGGTTCTAGTATAGCAAGATTGACCGATACTGGATCATATATTCATGCTGGTCCAGAAATAGGGGTTGCTTCCACAAAAGCCTTTACAGGTCAAGTTACTTTATTGACTATGTTGGCGATCTATCTAGGGTATGAGAAAGGAAGAATTCCTAGACCTTACTACGCTCAACTTTTGAAAGAATTAGAGAACATCCCTTCTAAGATTAAACGAATTTTAGAGCTTGATGATCATATCAAATATATTGCTAGTGAGATAAAAGATGCGACAAATGCACTTTATCTAGGTAGAGGCTACAATTTTCCAGTCGCGCTAGAAGGGGCTTTAAAGCTTAAAGAGATTTCATATATTCATGCTGAAGGATATCCAGCCGCAGAAATGAAGCACGGACCTATCGCTTTGATAGACGAGAATATGCCAGTTCTCGTAATCGCGACTAATATGAGTGCGCACGATAAAATCGTGAGCAACATTCAAGAAGTAAAAGCCAGAAAAGGAAAGGTGATTGCAATCACCAACGAAGGAGATAATATAATAAAAGAAATTGCAGATTATGTAATTGAAATACCAGCGACGGATGAGCCATTGACTCCTTTGTTGTCGGTAGTACCTTTGCAGCTCTTGTCCTATCATATAGCTATTATGAGAGGCTGTGATGTAGATCAGCCACGTAATCTTGCAAAATCAGTAACAGTAGAATAATACAAAAAAAGATATAATGGGTCATTACGAAACGCATAATATGGAATACAATTCTCAAAAAGAGAATTTAATAATACCTGAATATGGAAGAAATATTCAGCAACTTGTGAAGCATGCTTTGACTATCGAAGATAGAACGGAGCGCCAAAATTTTGTGGAACGCATTATCAAACTCATGATGCAGATGCATCCACAAAACAAGAACATGGAAGACTATAAAGAAAAATTGTGGAGACATGTTTTTAGAATTTCTGATTTTAAGATTGATGTGGATCCAGTAGAGGGCATGGAAGTGCCTACAATGGATAATTCTTATATCAAGCCAGATGCAATGGGCTATCCAGACGCTGTGGCTCGTTTCCGCCACTATGGTAAGAATGTTCAGCACATGATTGCGAAAGCATTAGAGATGGAAGATTTAGAAAAGCGAGGTCACTATGCCGCAGTTATCGGTAATTATATGAAGCTTGCCTATCGTACTTGGAACGCAGAGCATTATGTGAGTGACGAGGTGATTGTACAAGACTTAGAAGCCTTGAGTGAAGGAAAACTGATTTTGTCTACTTCCTTATTGGATAGATTACCTACTTCTAGTTCTTCAACATCTAGGGGGCGTAAAAAAGGATCTGTACAAAGCAGAGATCATAGAGAGAATAACAAACGATCTCATCACAATAATAAAAGAAACCACGGTAGGAAAAAGAGATACAGCAGGTAAATATGATTTCACCAGATTGGAAAATCTTGAAATCAGCATTCGTTGCCGACCTTAAAATTTTTAAGGCACGCTTTGATTACTTGCTCAATCCACATACCCAAAAAAAAATAAAGGTCACCGTATTGGAAGCAAACGATGCGGTGAACGTAATTGCGCTCAACAACAAAGGGGACATCGCCTTAGTCCGCCAATTTCGATTTGGTTCTCAAGAATATAGTTTGGAAATCCCAGGAGGATTTATGGAAGATGGTGAAGAACCACTCGAAGCTGTCCAGCGGGAGTTGAAAGAAGAAACAGGATTGACTTCCACTCGCTGGGAGCCTCTAGGTACAATTTTTTCCAACCCCGTTTACCAATCTGCCAAAATTCACCATTTCGTCGCTTACGATGTGCTTCGCTCAGAAGAAACTAGCTTTGACGACGAAGAATTTCTATCCTTATCCTTCTACAGCCCAGCAGAGTTAAAGCAGGCCTTTGATGATGATTTGATTACCCACCCGCATACTATTTCTGCGCTTTGCAGATTGTATAATGTCTTTGATGCAAAGAGTATTTAATGGCTATTGCAGTGTTTGAAATAGTACTTCTCTTCTAATTAGGGTTTGCTCAGTAAGTATTTAACATGTTGATTGTTAGCAACTTATATTACATTTCGAGCGCATTAAATGCAAAGTATTTCGTATATTTAGCAATAAACTTTGCATATGGTACATTATATCTCACAACAGCAACTAAAAATTCAAGAATTTGGTAATCTTTACTAATTGGATCTAAACCCTAATAATCGCTGGGTTCAACTAGCTACTCATCTGCCTTTAAGTCCTGCAGAACGTACATACAACATCGGAGATACTATAACCGTAAATTCAACCTTTCCTGATCTTGTATATGATAGAACCAATGAGCAAGAATATTTGCTTCCGGATTTTTTGTTTTATCCGTTGGCTACTTTTTACCGACATGATACCATTGGAATTGATACGATAGAGATAGTTACTGCGGGAAATTTTGATTTTATAGTTGACTACTCTATGTTCAACCTTAGAGTTTGGGATGGTTCATTTGGTAGAGCTATAAGTGGGGAATACAATTATGATGAAAATATTTATCAATTGAAATTTAAATTAGTAACCAAGAAAAAAGGTTTATACTGTATGGAATTTGCTTGCGGTGTAGCTATTATTGATGAGAATCAAGAATTTCCGGGAAAATGTAATCTAGTCGCAAGCGATATGAAAACATTACTCAATGATGGTGCATTAAATAATGCAGATTTGCTACTAGAAGCTGTGGATCCAAGATTGCATTTTGTATATAACGAAAAATTGCAAAGGCAATTTTTGGATTTGGGTGGATATTGTTTTAAGGTGGAGTAGGGATGGTAGGCATTCTGATATTTTTATCTTTTATAAGCGCTTGGGCTGAGGATGAAGGAACGCTCGGATAATATGATTTACGAAGATTGAAAGGGTGAACATTAAATAATTACCTCACACAACGATTTAAAAAAGTAATGCGGGGTAAAGTACAAATATAAATGAAGGTATAATAAATAAACCATACGAGCAGGTAAAAAAGGAAGTGCATTTAAACCCGCACTATTCATACAAGTTCTCGTTAAATATAAGAAAACAAAACGCTTCAAAAATTATTGCAATAGAGATAAACTGAAACAGGAAGGATGATGAAAATTCAATTTGGAATAGAATAAACAAGGGCATTTATTCGTTACTCTCAAAGGACACTGAATATAATTGTATATATCAATTACAAGAAAAAATGAAAACCATACTCTTTAAATTACCAGAATACTATTTGATAATTATAGCCTTTTTGACAGGCTATACACCACCATTTTATATTAACCCTATCTTCGCTGTAATTATTTTTCTATTAATTCTTCAAATTATTTTTAAACATAGAATTTCTGGATTGATAATAGGCGCCTTATTCTTTTTTGTCAATCTATATTTTCTAGGCGCTTTACTTTCTGAATTCTATGAATTCACGGAGTTTAACAGCAGTGCTAAAAAGCTGCTATTTGTAGGTTTAAGTATCTGGGTTTCGAATCTCGTATTTTCGGGGGGCATGTTTTATAAATACGCAGTCGATGACTCTAAAAATCAACCAGATATAAATTTTAATCAGCAAAATATTTAAGTAATTGCTTGGGCTTTATCCAGAGAAGACTCACAATTAAATTCATATTTGGAATAGATAACAGATCAACAAATCAAAATGGGACTAAGCATACACTATAGCGGATTGTTTAAGCAAGGAGCATCACTATCTTCAATGATTGAAGAAGTAAGGGATGTGGCAGAGGTGTATAATTGGAAGCAAACGATGCGGTGAACGTAATTGCGCTCAACAACAAAGGGGACATCGCCTTAGTCCGACAATTTCGATTTGGTTCGCAAGAATATAGTTTAGAAATACCAGGCGGCTTTATGGAAGATGGTGAAGAACCAATCGAAGCCGCCCAGAGAGAGTTGAGCGAAGAAACAGGATTGACTTCCGCTCGCTGGGAACCTCTAGGAACGATTTTCTCCAACCCCGTTTACCAATCTGCAAAAATCCATCATTTCTTTGCTTACGACGTGTTTCGCTCAGAAGAAACGAGCTTTGATGATGATGAATTTCTATCCTTATCATTCTACAGCCCCTCAGATTTGAAACAGGCCTTTGATGATAATTTGATTACCCACCCACATACCATTTCTGCCTTATGCAGATTATATAATATCTTCGATGCAGAGAGTATTTAACAAAGGTTGACGTACTCCACTTATTAGTACTTCAAAATTCCAACAATTAGTATTTCTATAATTTGCAACCTGCTAGAACAAAATAATTTTTTAAGCCTAGTTGGTCTCTATAATTATGGGACATACTTAAATTTTAGCTTTAATCGATTAAAAGGCAATTCGATTAATTTCCAAGAAAAATAAGAAACAAGAATCAGACAAGGAAAATATAAAAAGAACCTTAGATAAATATTGACGGGATACTGTATGCCCATTAAGAATCCAGGGATAAAATTGTGGAACAAATACATGGAATAACTTAATTTGCCTAGAAAGACAAGATACTTGTTGTTTAATAAAATAGACTTAGAGTTGATAGAAAATCCAACTAGAAAGAAAAATAGAATAGCATAGAAAAATCTAAATAATATAGAATTCCACGCATGAAAATATTGTCCTGGAATATTTGTACTAGCAATAGAAATAGTAAACCCTAAACAACAAAGCGCCAGTAATAATTTATGCTGCAAAATCTTATCGTACAAAAAACCATTTTTATAGAAATAAAGAAAGCCCAAAACGCCCCCAATACCAAAGGCGTCAAAACAAGACGAAGTAAATATGTAGGAGTACAAATAGGGAAATTCAAAATAAAAGAATAAAAAGCGAGAAAGTAAGCCTATGAGAATTACCATGCTGATAGCATATAAGGTTCTGTTCTTATTTGGTATTAAAATCACAAAAGGCCAAAACAAATAAAAATGTTCTTCAACAGAAAGGGTCCAAAAGTGAGACATGATACCTGGCCAAGAATCTAACTCAAGAATAAAAAAATTAGAACCATAAAAAAGATTCCAAAGCAAGGCCTCCTCAAATATTCCACCATTGAAAATATAAGTTATTAACACTACGAAATAATAAAGTGGAAAAATCCTCAGAGCTCTCCTAATAAAGAATGTTTTTAATTTTTGACTGATCGGCAAAGTATTCTCCTTAAGCTGAAATAAAATTCTCGTAATTAGAAAACCACTAATTACAAAAAATAAATCGACCCCTAATCTACCAATCTGAAAATTGTTTATCCAGTGATCAGGCAACCAGTGACTCAAGATGACCATAGTAACGGCTATGAATCTAAGCGTGTCTATTTGGGGAAAATACTTTTTAGGTGGGTTCAAATTGAATGGTTGAATGAGAGCATGAAGATAGTGAATAGAACTATAATTGTTAAGGTCATTAGACTTGGATTTTTTAATGTATATTAGTTTTGATTAAAAGTCACAAGACTTATTAGGATTCACACACATAAGAAGGTACTATGAAAAGTGTTAAAGAACTAATAGAAGAATTTGGCGGTAAATTTAAAGGTGGCAAATTGGATGATAGACAGTCTCAAAAACTTAGATCTAAATTTGCAGATATAGACTATTTCGATTCGTGGTTAGCGCTTATGCAAGGAATTGATTTAATAAATTTAAATTTTGAATTGAATGCCGAAACTGACATATCAGATTTTGGAGCTGATTTTGAAATAATGAATCCGCAAGATCAGATGGAGGAAGCATACGATTTTTATCCTGGTATAGCTGCAATAAAAAATGGGTATATCCCTTTTGGGATTTGCTTAAGCGGCTCAGGAGATCCATATTTTATTAATTATAAATCTGATGAATTTATCGTATATAGAATACCACATGATGCTGTACTAGAGAATGATAAATTAGATGAAAACAAAATAGAAAAGGTTATTAGTATTGAATCATTATTAAATTTATATTTGAATAGATAACAAATCAAAATGGGACTAAGCATACACTATAGCGGATCATTTAAGCAAGGAGAATCACTGTCTGCAATGATAGAAGAGGTAAGGGACGTGGCAGAGGTGTATAATTGGAAGTATACTATATTCGAAGAGAACTTCAGAGAAGAGGCTTTCGGAAAAGAGGCATATAGTGAAGAAGTATTTGGTATATGTTTTACCCCCTCAGACTGCGAGACCGTTTCTCTTACCTTTTTATCAAATGGTAAGATGTTCGGTGTTTTTAATATTGCAGCACTAAGCGACCCTACCTTAGATAATGATTTTTTACACATGGTTTTTGTGAAGACCCAATATGCAGGTATAGAAATACACAAGCTCCTAATACATCTCTTTAAGCATATTAGTAAAAAGTACTTCACAAACTTCGAGCTAATCGACGAAGGCCAATATTGGGAAACTGGAAATGAAAAACTACTAGAAGAAATGTTTCAGCGGTATACCGACATGATAGAAAGTTTCTCTTCTGCTTTGGATAGCTTTCCAAGACTCGATGGCGAATCCTTTGAAGATTATTTCGAAAGACTAGGGAACAAAGTTTGGAATAGAAAAAGAAGCGGATGAACTTCTGATGTCTTTGAGCGCTATTTTTCCGCCTCTAATCCCAGCAAGGAATATTAAATTCCTTCTTTCCACCGTCGTGCATGTCTGCAGAAAAGAATTCTGAGTCAGCTTGTTTGGATAAATTTTGACCTGCGTAGAAGTCATCAGTTACATTGTAAGATAGCTTGAAAAAGTAATTGAATTCTTGGTACTTTTTACCGTTCAATCTGCGTATTCGTATATGATTTTTTTTAGCTTTTACGATTACGCCTTCGTAGGTATCTTTATATAAGTCTTGGCATAATTTGGAGCTTCTACGCTCCATTATTTTTTCTTGCTTAGCTTTGTTTTTAAAGTAATTGATGCTGAATATGCTTGCGAAGATCAAGACACAGCCTATTGCTAGAATCAAAACGCTACTTTTATACTTTGATGTTTTTGTAGTCTTGTTTTCCATGAATGCAAGATATAGAAAATTGATATTTTTAGTCTATTCCAAAATTGACTTTTGAGATTTTGTCAGTATTTGAATTAGAATCAAATTGATTATTATAGTTTCTGTACATTCCTTCGCGACGGCGCTTGCGTCCAAAGCGAGTCGCTCGGAGAGCGAAAGAACAAGGGGGCGACGCGGCACGCAGTAGAGCATAGCACCCGGTCCCGACGCAAGGTCGGGATGGTCCCTAGACAGGGGTATAAATAAATTACTTTTTGAAATACCCTATACGACTTCCTTTTTTGATGGTAGCTCCTTTGCGTATGACAATGATGCCGTCTTTGATGATATATTCCGGCGTCTCTTCGTCTTTCAGTTTGCGATGGCCAGAGATTCTGACATTATCTGAGATGCGGCAGTCTTTGTCAAGAATTGCATTTTCGATTCTGCAATTTTTGCCGATACCCATATTGACAATCTTTTGATTTTGAATAATCTCGTAGGGCTCGTAAGAATCATTACCAAGTACGATGCAATTTTTCAAGGTAGTATTTTTGCCGATACGCGCACGGATACCGATTACGGATCGCTCAATACTTTTTGCATTGATAATGCCTCCTTCTGAAAGTACCACACGATTGATAGTCGTACCAAATAACTTGGTCGGTGGCAACATACGAGGGTGCGTGTAAGTCATATTGTCCACATCATGCAGATTGAACTCTGGCAAGTTGTCGGTAAGCGCGATATTGGCTTCGAAAAAAGAACGAATCGTTCCTATATCTTCCCAATACCCTTCGTAGTCATAGCTGGCAACTTTCTTACCTTCCGAAATCATGGTAGGAATAATCTCTTTGCCAAAGTCTGTCGCCTCTGGGTATTTTTTGAACACTTTCTCAAGTGCCTCTTTGTTGAAGATATATATCCCCATAGAAGCGAGGTAGTGTTTGTTTTGCTTTTTTGCATTGGCACTTACAGGAGACTTCCAGTCCTTGAGTTCTGCTTTGGAGGGCTTCTCGATGAAATCATCTATATAGCCCGCTTTATTTACTTTCATAATCCCAAATCCCGTAGCGTCTTTTTGCTTAACAGGAATCGAGGCAATGGTGATGTCCGCTTTGGAAGCATTGTGGTATTCATTGAATTCTTTCAAATCCATCTGATACAACTGATCTCCACTAAGAATCAAAATATTTTTAAAGTCAAACTTAAGTAGATGCTTCATGCATTGGCGAATCGCATCGGCAGTTCCTCTAAACCAACCCTCCTTTTCGTTGCGCGTCTGTTCGGCAGCCAAGATGTCCACAAAGCCTTCAGAAAAAATATCAAAATTATAGGTGTTCTTGATGTGCTGATTGAGAGAAGCACTATTGAACTGGGTAATCACAAAAATCTTGTCTACACCAGAGTTGAGACAATTAGAAACGGGGATGTCAATCAGTCTATATTTTCCACCTAAGGGTACAGCTGGTTTAGACCTTCTGTCTGTCAGTGGATATAGGCGAGTCCCCGCTCCTCCACCTAAAATAAAACAAATCATATCTGATTTCATAGTTCGTTTTTGTGATGTTCAATTACGCCTTCACGTCTGCACTTTGTTTACGTAGACTTGCCTTTAAAGTTTGATATATCTTGGTATACTTTGCTGCGGATTGTTTCCATGAAAAATCAAGATTGACCACACGTTTTTGCAAGCTTTTCATTTCCTTACTATCCTCATACAGGGCTGTCGCTCTCTTTATGGCCTCATAAGCGGCATACACATTGGCACCCTCAAACCGGATGCCGTATCCATCTTCCTGACTGATATCTACCACCGTGTCTCTGAGCCCACCGACACTGTTCACCACAGGTATAGTGCCGTATCGCATAGCGTACATCTGATTGAGACCGCATGGCTCGACTCTGCTCGGCATGATTAAAAAATCTGAGCCCGCGTAAAGTTGATGCGCCAGTGCTTCATCATAGCCGATATGCACATGTACGTTCTTAGGATACATCTTTTGTGCATTGACCAGTTGATGTTGAATATGTTTATCACCAGTACCTAGCACTAGTAAATTTACGTTTTTGAAATCGTACAAATATCTGCAAAACAAGTCAGGAAGCAGGTGTGCCCCTTTCTCATAGGCAAGCCTGCCGATGAAGGTGACCAAGGGCAGCGACATGTCTATGTCAAACTGACCAGTAAGCGCTTTCTTATTTGCCTTTTTGAATGCCGTCAAGTCTTTCTTGAGTACCGTGTCGATCATCTCATCTGTGGTCGGATCCCAGACGTTGAGATCTATACCATTGATGACCCCCTGAGATTTGCCCACTTCCGCGGCAAACAAATACTCCAAACCATTGGAGTTGTAGCGGAGCTCATCCATATATCCAGGAGACACCGTGGTAAGTTTCCAACAGCATTTTACCCCACTAGCCAGTGGATTGATCATACTATTCCATTCGAGTTTCCCGCCCTCCATAGGGTCATACTTTGGAATCAGATAGTTCATATCCCATCCAATCGTACCATGATAAGCACCATTGTGTATCGTGAAGACCGTAGGAATTTTGCAGAGTTTTTTATAATTATAACAGTATTTCATCATGAATGGCAGCAAGCCTGTATGATGATCATGACAATGCAGCGTTTTGGGCAGACGCTTCATCGAGCTTATCCAATCTAGCACTGCCCGTTGAAAAACAATATTGCGCTTGTATCCATCTAGATAACCGTTACCCGTATACTGATCTATATACACACTCTCTCGATCAAAAAGACCTGGTATATCCATCACATACAGTGGGTGCTCGTCTAGATCATGGTAGACCTCAACAGAAAAGTCGTAACTCCTATAATCTACATGATGGACTGCCCCTTTGAAAACGGATTTCCATTTTTGAGCCATTATCCATTTCGTGCTATGCTTAGGCATAATCACGGCGGTGTGCATTTTATTTTTATTCAAGTACTTGGGCAAGGCACCCACTACGTCTGCCAATCCCCCTGCCTTAGCAGCAGGGTAGTATTCGAGACTGACATGCAATACGTCTAATTGCTTCAAATTTTAGATTTCGTTTTGTGTTCCCAGTTCCAAAAAGAACTAAGTATTTAAACTCTATAGAAAGTGAGATGTGACAATTTTTCGATTTTTTTTTTAGCAAAAAAGCCCTAAATCGATTTCTTATGAGTTCCAATACCAAAATTAGTAAAACAAGAGGATTATAGTATATTCACGATAGCATATCTGGATTATTTTATGAAGGCGACCAATAAGGCATATTTAGAACTACATATCGCAGTATTCCTTTTTGGATTCACAGCCATTTTGGGTGATTTGATAAGCTTATCTGCTACCGTATTGGTTTGGTGGCGAGTTCTGATTACGTGTATCAGTTTATTTTTCCTACTACGCTTCGGTCGAAAGATGACAAAATTGAGTCCTAAAAAGACCGCCATTCTTTTTGGAATCGGCATCATAGTGGCCTTACATTGGATCACCTTCTTCGGCGCCATCAAGTATAGCAATGCCTCGATAGCATTAATTGCCTTGGCGACAGCTTCTTTCTTTACTGCATTTATGGAACCCCTCATGCTCAAAAAACCATTCAGTATAATGGAGCTAGGCCTCGGCCTGATGGTGATACCAGGCATGGCACTCGTCGTAGACAGTATTGACTTGAGCATGCATACAGGGATTTATCTCGGTTTGATCTCCTCCATCTTGGCGGTCATATTTTCTATCCTCAATAAAAAATACATCAATGACGCAGACCCTATGACCATCACTTTTATAGAGCTCGGCTCGGCTTGGTTATTCATCAGTTTGTGTTTACCTTTTATATTTGGGTTTAGCGAAAGCGCCATATTGTTTTGGCCTACCGGTATGGATTTTTTATACCTGCTGATACTGGCTTTGGCGTGCACCACATTCGCCTACATACTATCCCTGCGTGCACTGAAGCACCTCACCGCATTCGCCACCAATCTTACGATCAATCTCGAACCCGTCTACGGCATCATCCTCGCTTGGCTCATCTTGCAAGAAAACGAAGAGCTTAACCCAGGCTTCTACTTGGGTTGTGGACTCATCGTAATGGCCGTCTTCACCTACCCGTTTTTGAAAAAGAGATTTAAGTAGGATACTATACTCAACGGAAATTGGTTTGGGACAATTTATGCGAATTTATTTTGGTTGCTA
>CAYZUW010000061.1:0-15024 GCA_964481325.1 uncultured Saprospiraceae bacterium | reverse complement strand
GATAATTAGATTGTTTCTAAGCTGACTCTTGCTCAAAGCCTTCATGTTTGTCAACTTATCCTTGAACAGCGGTATTCTGTTAGATACGATAAAGTAAAAAGCGGGAGCAACAATAAAAGTAATAAACGGATTTCTCCAAATTCTGTACCCAAGCTTTCCCCATTTGGATTTCTGTCGATATTCGGCAACGGTGAGCGTAGGAATATCGCCTACTTCTCGCACCTCTAATTGGCCATTATGCCCATGGTGAAAGTTATGCACTCTTGCCCAATATTTGTAAGGTATAGAACTGAAAAGGCTACATATATATCCAACAACATTGTTGAGTTTTTTAGACTTGAAAAAAGACTGGTGTCCACAGTCATGTTGGATAATGAAAATCCGCACCATAAAAAAGGCATTGATGAGTCCCAATCCTATAGTCAAGAGTATGGACCACTCAAGACTAACGTACATCAAAACCCATAGGCCCAAAAAAGGTAAGAAGGTGTTTAGAAGCTGAAATACAGCCTTCTTATCATTTGGTATTTGATAAGAGGAAATAATTTCTCGCCAATTTTTAAGCGCTTCTTTTATTTCTGCATCTAAATTGTTGTTATTCAACATCTTAAGCTTATTTCTAAAGTCATCAAAATAAATGATTTGAGTCTATTGTAGATGCATTGCTGCAGAGGTATAAAACTTTACCAGAATATAGATGATTATCAAAGGTATTCTTTCATCACAAAATTGCATAGAAAATTAGATTTTTATCTTTTTTTCGACGAAATACCAAGATACGATACCTACAACAACACTTATATTCAACGAGTGTTTCGTTCCGAATTGGGGAATCTCAATACAATTTTGAGCTATATCCATAAATTTTTGATGGACCCCTTTTACTTCATTGCCAAATACCAGGGCTATTTTTTCATCTGGTACCACCTCATATTGTTCAAGCGAGGTACTATTTTCGGCTTGTTCTATAGGCATTATTTTATAAGACTTGTCCTGCAAGTAAGCAATAGCTTCTTCTTCAGTCTTCATGTATGTCCACTGTACAGACTCTGTCGCTCCAATGGCCGTTTTAGTGATCTCTCGATGAGGCGGTTGGGCGCTTATACCTACTAGGAGGATTTCTTCTAAGGCAAAGGAATCTGCCGTCCGAAAGGCTGAGCCCACGTTAAGCGCTGAACGCAAATTGTCTAGAACTACGATTATGGGATGCTTCTCTTTTTGTTTGAAAGTTTCTACATCTATTCGGTTCAGTTCTTTTAAACTTAATTTCCTCATTGTTCTTTTTTATATAAAATCACACAAATGGGGTAGAAATGATATTCTTGTTCTATCGACCAATTGTCAGAGTCTAGAATATCTATTTCATGGTCACTAAAATCATTGTACACATTGCTGTAAAAAATATAATCTTGTTTTTCAAAATCATATTCTTCCATGCCAGCCTTAAGATCCATTGGATCAAAGTTTCTCATATCTCCAATATTTGGAAAAGCAGTGCCAACACGATGGAAGGGTATATTCTCCTGGTCAATATATGTATTCATTTTTTTTCTTAGATGATAATAAGGAAGATGACCTAAAGTAGCGTCCCATCCTTGCGATATTTTTTTGGGATATACCCATAGATTACCTAGGAACAAACCTGATAGGACTATGGCCAATGTGTACTTTTTGATTTTTGGGGCTAAGTCAGCTTTCATCAATAGATACCAAAACAAGATATGCATTAATACAAATATGGGTAACAAATATCTGTGCAATACAAGACCTCTATGCGCCACTAATATGGGTAAAATAATAGCACTGATCAAAGTGAAAAGTATGAATAGTTGCAGTGCTATTTTATCTGGTACCTTTTGAGTATACCGATATCCTAGATATAGTAAAGGAAGCAATAAAAATACTCTCCCAAAGTCTAATACCCGCCAACCTAGTACTACAATATTTTTTATGAGTCCGTCCTTACCCACAATCTCAAACGAAGCCGCCCAGCTGGATTCAGGATGATGACCTATCCATCCCGTATGCATGTAATGTAGGGCTAGAAAGAAAAATACAGTGGCTAAAGAAGGAATATAATTATTTATTGTTGCCAAGCATTTTGTCTTAGATTTATACTTCTTCTCATACAAAAAATCAAAAAGAATAATCGCTAGTAAAACCATCATCCCTCTCATGCTGATCAAACCCAAACCAAGGGAGCCGATGATTCTATAAAATTTTAAGTCAGACAAAACGGCATGCAAACACAAAAGCATAAAAAAGAGTAGGAAGATATCTGGACTTGCCAGTACAGCTTGACCCATGAACACTGGATCTGCAAGCAACAAAAGAATCAGAAACTTCGCCTTAGTTTCGTCCTGAAAGTGAATACCAATTTTAAACAAGTAATACACTATTCCGAGTAAAAAAGGAAGCATAGCCAAGTGACTGACTATTAGATTGGGGCCAAATATTTTCCATAGTGTCGCATGATAAAAGCCAAAGAGTGGGGGATGACCGCTATCTATTTCTTGTGGGAGTATCCAGTTGAGTAGGCCATTCTCATATAAGGCCCATGCTTGCTTTCCGCACAATTGATAGGTATCCCAAAAAAATATATTGTTTGCACAAAGCACAGTGACAATCAGTAAGATTGTGTAGATAGGTAATAGCTTTTTGTGCAAGGCGCTCATCGACTAGACCTTCTCCTTTGCTCTAGCTTCTATTTTCCCAAACTTCAATTTTCGGCAAGCTTGCACAAAGTCAACAAACAAAGGATGCGGGTTTTCTACTGTACTTTTCAATTCTGGATGAAATTGTACCCCTACAAACCAAGGGTGAGAAGGCAGTTCCAAGATTTCAACTAGATTTGTTTTTGGATTGATTCCAGTAGCTATCATACCAGCCGCTTCAAAGTCCTTTAAGTAAACATTGTTAAACTCATACCTATGGCGATGTCTCTCTTTGATATTTGCTTTTTTATAAGCTTCATAGGCTTTACTATCTTTTTTGATCGTGCAGTCATAAGAGCCCAATCGCATTGTGCCACCCATTTGATCGAGATTCTTCTGGTCTTCCATCAAATCGATAATAGGGTAAGGTGTCTTAGTAGTCACTTCAGTGCTTGAGGCACCTGAGAGATAAAGAGAATTGTTAGCAAACTCCACAGCAGCACATTGCATACCAAGGCAAATACCAAAAAATGGAATCTCATTTTCTCGAACATATTTTATAGCCGCCAGTTTACCTTTGATACCTCGCTCTCCAAATCCAGGAGCTACAAGGATGCCATCTACTTCACCCAATGCCTTTGCAACACTTTCACTATCAGACTCTAAGTGACCTGCATGGATAGGGATGATATTTACTTTGCATTCGTTGACTCCTCCGGCATGAATAAAAGCTTCATAAATGGACTTATACGCATCAGGCAATTCATTATACTTCCCGACCAAACCAATATTTACTTCATATAATGGATTTTTGAGTCGTCCTAAAAACGCTTTCCATTTTCCTAAGTCTGGTTCCTTCTTGTCTTGTAGTCTCAGTTTGTTGATTACAGTAGCATCAAGTTTTTCCTTCAGCATCAATAGAGGCACATCGTAGATCGTTTCTGCATCTATGGCTTCTATCACGGAAGAAACTTCCACATTGCAAAACAATGCCAGCTTCCTTCTGATATCCATATTGATTGGGTGTTCCGTTCGACATACCAATATATCTGGTTGTATCCCTGTATTGAGCAGCTCTTTTACAGAGTGTTGCGTTGGTTTGGTTTTTAACTCTTTAGCAGCGCGTAGGTATGGGATCAATGTTAAGTGAACCACAAGGCAATTATCTGCCCCTAATTCCCATCTCATTTGTCTCAAGGCCTCTAAATAAGGTAAAGACTCGATATCTCCAACCGTTCCCCCTAACTCGGTGATCACGATATCGTATTTTTTAGATTGACCAAGCAATTGTACGCGACGTTTTATTTCGTCTGTGATATGCGGAATCACTTGAACCGTTTTGCCTAGATATGCACCTGCTCTTTCCTTGCTGATTACCGTTTGATAGATGGCGCCAGTCGTGACATTATTGGCTTGCGAAGTAGCAATGTTTAGAAAACGCTCATAATGGCCCAAATCCAAATCCGTTTCTGCACCATCATCTGTCACATAGCACTCCCCATGTTCATAGGGATTCAGTGTACCCGGATCAAGGTTCAAATAAGGATCAAATTTTTGGATAGTGACAGATAGCCCTCTTGCTTGAAGCAATTTAGCCAAAGAAGCAGCGATTATTCCTTTTCCTAAAGAAGAAGTTACTCCGCCCGTAACGAATACATATTTAGTCATATAGTAGCGATTGCAGACCTAATTGTTTCACATTATACCCTAAAAACAAATAAAGCTCCGAATAGCGATGCTACGGGCTCTTTATAAGTTAGTCTTGATTTGAATTTGAAACAAAACCGAATACAGAATTGAGAATGTATTAGGTCCATTACGGGATACAAAGGTAGATAATTTATTTAGATATGAAGTGGATATTTTTATCTTTTATAAAATTAGCTAACTCTTTTGGAGTAAGGTAGGGGAAATTGAAGAATGAATGAGGAGATTGATTTGGTTAAATGATTTCCTTTGGGGGATCCCACGATGGCAAGGACACAGGCTCTGCTGATCGTGGGCGGATCATCCGTTTGTACAGCCTGCAGCACATTCCTGTATAATATCACCTGCACTTGTGCTCGTACCTCTCATAGCCTGCTTGCAGGTGTATTATACTAGTCATGGGCAGCGGGCAGTATCGCTTCTACCCCTATCCCGAAAATCTGAATCTTAAAAGGAGAAATTCATAAGCTACTTATTAGATGCAATAACAGTTTTATTTAATACTGGATTTCGTTTGTTGTATTGGGTCAGATAGTTGAACATCTTAACTTCTCGATTTTCTTCTTTTTTAAACGAAGCAACTAATTGCTCGTCGTCTTTCATGAGTTGAGATAAAATATATTCATCGTAGTCATAGACTTTTCCAGTATTTAGCTTCATCAATTTTTGTACACGAACCGTCCTTCCTTGTATTTCATCTCTAATAAGGCTTTTGTTAAATCTTGAGTTGCCTTTTGGGAGATGGTCTTCGATATTCAAATGACATATATTGCCTAAAATGCGTAGTCTGCTGAATGACGATTTTCCCGCTATAGCAGATGCCTGATTTCCAAATCTTATTTTGTAGGGTAGGGTGATACTATATTGGATGTAGGGTACTCCTCCAATACAAAATCCCCAAACTTTTGTCATATCCGTGTGCTTCAACTTTCCATCTTGATAGTTTTTCATCCTTTGGATTTTCATCTTATTGAAAAAAGGATTGCTCACCCACTTTATATCAAATGCTGAAAAAGGAAGGCTTGGTTCATTGTTGATAAAATCTTCATAGCTGGTATAGATACCATCTCTGAAATCAGTTTCATTGTCTATGTAAATGGCTTGACTAAATAGGGTTAAAGATGCGCTAAAGAATAGCATCAAAAAAATATAGACTTTCATAAGCGTAATTTTTATATTTAAAAATTAGGCTTGCCATAGCATCTTGAAGAGTCCCCTCGTACTCTAAAATGTAATTGAGTTGTTTTTTGCTTTTGAGCGTATTATATCATCTCTTTTTGTAGGAATACTTGGCGTTCAATTTCTAAAACTTGAACTTTTGCTAGATAATAAAAGGAGTATTTATCTGCTGTTAATAACACATGCAAAATTTATTCCAAGTAATTGATATCTATATGTTTATAGGGTATTCTTCACAATAATTTTAACAGGTAGAAAAAAGAAGGCGTCAGTACTTTCGGCATTCTATATGATAAGGACATGTATAACTCGATAGATGGTCAAGCCAAGAGCTTATTCTTCCCAGCGATAATGAATCTTGAGTCCAGGTTCGAATTGTGTAATGACGCTACTTGTATCATCAAAATTATTCTGCCCTGGAGAACTTTCTATTACTGTATTTAGACCTAACCATTCTGAAGATGAATGCCATTTTATCTTTCCGAACAAAGTAAGTGTTATCGCTCTCGTGATTCCAATATCGAATCCTGCTCCAGCAGAAAGTAATAGACGCACTGTTGAATCTTCAACTATTTCGTTTTCCTCAAGCCCGACCATGACATTATCTTCGTGGCGTACCAAGGATACTCCAGGGCCTAGCATGAAATAAAAACCCTTATTGAAAAAGCCACCTTCTTTACCCCATGTAGGACAATCACAATCACCTTCTATATCAAAGAGATAAATTTGAGTATTAAAGGCTAAAGCAATAATGCTCAATTCCCCTGTTGAAGCAAAAGGATTTAGTGGTACACCTTCAAAATCGTTATCAAATTTGCTATAAGACAATTCGGGTAAAAATTCTATTCTATAGTCTTTGAGTCTTGACCAATAGTCAATCCCTATAGTATATCCATTGTTAAACCGATTAACATTCTCAGTATCCAAAATTTCTTCCCAGCCTGGAGTGCCGATATTTGAATAGGCACCACTTATTCCAATCTGTGCTGCAAGAAAATTCATACTGAAGAACAGAATAGCGAAGGCAAAAATTAGATTTTTCATTTTTCAGTTTATTCTATAACTTGATTAGGGTAACATTATTGCAAGGACAAATTATGAAAATCTTTGTTATTCCTACTGACTAATTCAATAATTATTTGCTTGTTGAGACCGAGGGATATGACAATTGTCGCTAATTTGTAGTAAAGCATCGGGAATCATGGTCTGGGGATGCATCATGAAATATGCATAGAAATAGCGTATCTTTGGGGCCTAATACAATAGAATTGAAGACAAAAGATAAGTATAAGCCCAAGGTAAAGGTAATTACACTAGGCTGTTCAAAGAATCTGGTAGATTCAGAAAATATAATCACCCAGCTGCAAGGGAATGATATTGAAGCGGAACATGAAGGCATGTTGAATGACTCTAATGTGGTGGTAATCAATACTTGCGGTTTTATTGACCGAGCTAAGGAAGAATCTGTCAATACCATATTGGAGTATGCTGATATCAAGGCAAATGGAGGAATAGAAAAACTTTATGTGACAGGTTGCCTATCTGAGCGATACAAAAATGATTTAGAAAAAGAGATTCCTGAGGTAGATGCTTATTTTGGTACCATGGAATTGCCTGGCTTACTGGCTAAATTCAATGCAGACTATAAACACGAATTGTTAGGCGAGCGTACCATTACAACACCGAAACACTACGCTTTTTTGAAAATTTCTGAAGGCTGTAATCGTACCTGCTCCTTTTGCGCTATTCCTTTGATGCGTGGAAAACACATTTCTAGACCGATCGAAGAACTGGTTAAAGAAGCGGCAAATCTTGCCAAGTATGGTGTAAAAGAATTGATGCTAATCGCGCAAGAATTGACCTACTACGGTCTAGATATTTATAAGGAACGACAACTACCTCAATTGTTGGAGGCGCTTGCTGCAGTGGAAGGCATAGAATGGATTCGACTCCATTATACTTATCCAAGTAAATTTCCTAGAGATATTTTTACGGCCATGGCTAAGTCTTCTGAAGTTTGTAACTACTTAGATATTCCATTACAACACGCCGATGATGCAGTCTTGCACAGAATGCGTCGTCAAATTACGATTAAGGAAACTGAAGACCTTATTAATTTCGCAAGGCAAACAGTACCTGGTATTGCCATCAGGACGACCATGTTAGTAGGATTTCCTGGAGAAACAGAAGAAGAGTTCCAAAATTTGTTGGACTTTGTAGAAAGAATGAAATTTGATAGATTGGGTGTTTTTCAATATTCTCACGAAGAGGGTACTATTGCCCATGATCTAGTTGACGATGTATCTGAAGAGGTAAAAAAAGAACGAGCCAGCAGATTGATGCAATTGCAAGAAGGCATAAGCCTTTCTCTCAATGAGCAGAAAGTCGGAAATGTCTATAAAGTTTTAGTCGACAAGAAAGAAGGCGATTTTTTCTATGCGCGGTCTGAGTTCGACTCCCCTGAGGTGGACAATGAAGTTTTAATAGATGCTCGGAAGCACTTTCTGCGAGTTGGAGATTTTGCGAAAGTCAAAGTAATTGAAGCGAGCGAATTTGATCTCTATGCCGAACCTGTCTAGTTATTGATAATGACCAGTTTTTCAGAATAGTCTATTGACCTTCCCGAAATTCTTATGATGTATAATCCTGCACTAAGGTTCTGGATATTTGGTAGCATCACACTGTCATCTTCTATTGCGCCAAGCGACAACATGGTCATAGTTTGTCCTGCCATATTAAATAACTCTAAGGTCAAGTTTTGTTTTTCTGATATACGGAAAGTTATTTCATCAACAGATCTATATGGATTAGGGATAAAAATTTCTTCCTCATTAAAAACTCTAGAGTCGCCCATTACTAAATCAGAATCCATTTTTAAGAAAACAGAAAACCCATCATGGTCAGTCGCTCTGAATGGAACATCTAATTCCAACATAGAATTTGGATAGTCACAATTTCCCCTGCCGAATTGAAAATGAGAAACCTCCAGCGATGGAGAGTTAGATACTAGGCAGTGGTCTAGCATTTGTGCATTACCTCTAAACACAAAGGAATAGCGCTCTTCCTCTGGTGGGAAATTGGCAGAAACATTTATCAATGGTTCTAGGCCTTTCGGACTCACTGGAAATTGTGCGCCTAAAGAAGCTGTACCAGCTATCTGATTCACTACATCTACAAAACCGTCTGAAAACTGATAAGCATTAAAATCACCAACAACAACTATTTGTTTTTCTTGATCTTGTAAATCTCGAACCATCTGAGCCACAGAGATCGCTTGGGCGTTCCTTTTCCGTCTTACAAAGTCAGATCCATTGCCAGTGATGCCACTCAAAGAACGTTGGTGTAAATTGAGGATACTCAATTGCTTTGTTCCATTTTCTGTATTGATGAAACCATCTAAGAGCAAAGGTGGCCGATCGTGCAAAGAACCACCATCAAAAGTCTGAGTGGTTCCAAGCGCTTCTAAATTCTGAACAGTAAAAGTAGAGCGAACCAAATAGCCATTATTTATACTGCCTGTTGGGTTTACACTCATAGCTATATACTCTTGACCCGTTTGCGTAGAAAGCAGAGTAGCTAAATCTTCAAATTCCTGTTCTCCTCCGACTTCCTGCAAGGCCACCACATCAGGTGTTTGTAAAACATTCTGAATATAATCCGCAATTTTTTGCAATCGTAATTCATAGCTCGAATCTTCTTTTTCAAGGAAAAGTACGTTTAGACATCCGATATTAAATTCATCATTTTGGGCAGGATTGGTTTCAGGTATAGCAGCTTCTTCAGAAACGATATATGTAATAGGGTAGAGTGCGTAATTAAACTGTTCTTGTACGATAATACCAGTACCTGTAATTTTCATATCGGCGTGTAGGAATGCGTTGGACGCCAATCCTAATCCGTCAGGTACAAAAAAGAACACATCGGGATTACCATCCCAAACTGGTAGCCCGATGATTCCAGGAAATTCAACGCCAGGTTCTCTCAGAGGTCTAGTACTTGCTCCGCTGATATAGGCTAGATCAGAACCAATAGAGGGTCCAGTGATTTGAATATTGGTAAAGGAAACCAATTGGCCTTCCGCGAATTCTAAGGGGTTTATGCTTTGTAAACTTTCGCCTGGAAAATTATCATTGATTATAATTGGAGTGAGAGGCGAAGTGTTTTCTCCTATTTTTGTTATGGACTGAGCTTGAATAGCGGTATTGTCATCTAACTCGCGAACGACACCCGTAATGCGCACAATATTGTTTTCTTCAAAGTCATTTGCATCTTCCCAGACTACCATGATGCCTTCTGAAGATCTAGGGTTGCCATCTTCGTTTATTGATTGTACATAGAGGATGTCTCTGTATATAGCCGTAATGACTACCTCATCCACCGTAACTTGGTCATTCAATAAGGGAGAAATGGTACTTTCTCCTTGGATTTGAGGAATGCTAAACTGATTTTGACTAAGTCCGAAAGACCAAAAAAGAAACTGAAAAAATATACTTATTAATAAAAATCTCAATTGTTTTGATAATTTTATGTGCTTTTCAAGGGATGAGGTATTCTTCACCAACTTAATTTAGTGTAAAACTAAACATTTTCGAGCAACATCTATTTCATTATCATGCGCAAAGCGGACATTTCCATTTTTTCAAAAGATATAAATCCTTATCGCCAATTTGGAATTGTCATGATTGTATTTTCTGTGATTCTGATTTTATCCGAAATTGTAGGGGCAAGCGGGATTACTGCAATTGATCCTGCATTCCCATGGACTTTAGCGGCAAGCTTTCTCTTGTTTTTCTCTATATTCAATAGTGTGTACAGTCTGACTGCAAAGGATGACAATACTTATTGGACAAAGTCTTTCATTTGTTTTGCAGCTATGGCTGCATTGTCAGGCTTAATCGCCTACCTTGTTGCTGGTCTTTCCTTTGAGGATATTGGACCTTACAAATGGATATACATTGTGATAACCTTTGTATATCTAGTCTTTCTAAGTATTATAGGTTTTATGAAGAGAATTGTAGCATTTGCCCAAAAAGAAGAGTGGACAAAACCAATGAGAAGGTCGAAAAAAAGAAGATGACAGCGAAGGCAAAATATGTTAGTAGTATCTACTAGCGTCTTTTCATGGAATTATAATGCTATCGCTGCCAAACTTTTTTTAGACACGAGGTCTTTTTTTTATTACTCTATTTGAGTTAGATTATTTTTTTAAAATCCAATACTTCTTCTGCTTCCAGATTCAGACTCCATCAACTGGAATCCTTCTACATCTTCTTGCTTTATGGTATGGATGAGCATCCAATCTCTGTTTTCATTCGGTACGTCCGCCATTCGCAGATTTTGACGCTTAATGGCTTCATTTATTATTTTTCGCATCGTACGTGCGTTTCCGAAGTACTTATGCTTTCCTTGTATCAATTTGTCAATGTATAATACCAGATGCTTTTCTGCTGTCTCATCTAATCTCAATTCCTCCTTATCCAACATCATCTTAGCAATGAGTAATAGTTCTTCAGCAGAGTAATCCTTGAAGGTGAACTGTTTGTCGAAACGAGACATCAATCCAGGATTGGCTTCAATAAATACATTCATTTCTTGTGGATATCCTGCCACGATAACCATGAGTTCTCCGCGATGATCTTCCATTTTCTTGAGTAAAGTTTCTATAGCTTCTCTTCCGAAGTCCGAATTTCCACCTTTTACCAAAGAATATGCTTCATCAATGAATAGTCCTCCACCCATTGCTTTATCAATCAATTCACTCGTCTTGATGGCAGTTTGACCAATGTATCCGGCAACAAGCGATTTTCTATCGCATTCAATCAAATGACCTCTTTCGAGTATTCCTAAAGCCTTATATAGTTGAACTAAAATACGCGCTACTGTAGTTTTACCTGTACCTGGGTTTCCTTTAAAAACGGTATGGATAGAAAAGGCTCTACGAACATCTCTTCCTATATCTTTATAGTAACGCACCAATTTTACCATTTCATCTACTTCTTGCTTTAGTTCGCTTAGTCCTACTAAATCATGTAATTGTGAAAGTGACGATTGTAAAAGTTCTTCATCGATCGGCATTTCTACATAGCTTTGACTATTTTGGTCAAAGAACTTCTCCATGTCTTTGGTAGTCAAAGTAGAAATTTCTGCATCTGCCAGCTCATCTACATCTATGACATTTGACATCAATCGAAGCGCCATATTTTGTTTCGCTTCTTCTATCAAACCATTGATGAACCTGGCATTACCAAACTGGTCATCTCTGTTTCTATAGATTTCAAAGATTCTCTTATTAATGTATTTTTTCGCTTCTACATCGATTACAACCCCGCGCTTATCTGCTGTGAAATCAGATATTTCCATCAATTCATCTGGTGTGTAATCTGGGAAACTTATAACATGCTTGATTCTAGAATTTAAGCCTGGATTACTGTCTAAGAAATTTTGCATTTCCTTTGGATAACCTGCACAGATAATAGCAATATCACCTTCACCATCTGACATTTCCTTTAGGAGTACTTCGATAACTTCACGACCAAAATCTTTGCCGTCGTTACCTCTATTGGTCAATGAATATGCTTCATCAACAAATAGGATTCCGCCCCTCGCTTTTTCTATTGCTTTCTTTACTTTTGGTGCAGTCTGCCCAATAAATTCTCCTACTAGATCGGCTCTTCCTACTTCGAAAACTTTTCCATGGGACAACAAACCTAAAGAGTTGTATATCTTTCCTAATAAGTGCGCTACCGTTGTTTTTCCTGTACCAGGATTTCCTTTGAATATACTATGTAAATTGAATTGCTGATCATTTTCTAGACCTTTATCTTTTCTTATTTTTAAGAACTTAAGATAAGTGGACAATTCATTTATTTGTGCCTTTACAGTTCTTAAACCAATGAGCTGATCTAGCTCTACTTTTGCTTCTTCAAAACTTACTTTTTTAGCCTTGTCATCTACTTTATGGGTCTTAAGAGTTTTTACCGTATTGTAATTTAAAGAACCAATAGACGCCTCTTCTGTATCACCTACCTCAAATGGTACTATTGCGATTACTTGATCCATAAATATTACTTCCAAGGTATAGTTATCTCTATACCAGTAACCTATATTGTCGGAGCCATATCCCGTATCTAAAATAATCTCGCCTCTATGCTGTTTTATCTCACGGAAATAAGACATGAATGCCTTGTTCTGCCCAGCTTCATTATAAAAATTGAAATGTAGCTCTAAGGGAAAGTAGTCATGCTTGTATAGGTTTTGTAGGCATAATTCTATATTGATATACCTTGTATTTTGCGCTGAAAAAGATTTAAGATACATTCTTTTATCAATGGCCAAACCATCTCTTGCACTCTCAAATAATTTTATGGACTTTGTTTCGAAGTATTTATTCTGGTCAGGTAATACAAATCCTCCATCTACGATGTAAAAATTGATTTCACCTATTTTAGTTTCTCCCATTTGTACTTCCCATGCGTATCGTCCTCTTTTCCACCAACCAGGTTCTGGAGTACCCCATCCTTCTCTTACGTAAAAGATGTTTTTGTCTTTACTGATTTTGACTTTCTTGTCTAATGAGCACAACTTTTCATTGGTGTCTCTATTGAAGCATGCAAAAGTCAATGTTGCTTCCCAATCTGTTTCGTCAAATAGTTTGTTATAGAAAGATAATTCACAATACAGATAACGTGCTTCATGCTCGTCATAGACAACTCTGTATTTCTTTTGATTGTGAAAAAGATTCTCTTTTGATCCAAAAACTTTTAGGTCTTTTATCTTATAACAAAGTCCAGATTTATCTTCATTGTCATTCAGTATCATATCAGTTGCTTAGGTGGATTAAGATTCCTTATGGTGCATATAATTGAAAAATTCTTGCCAAAATGGCCGTTTTAAGACCTTGTATAGTAGGGGAGTCCTATATGAAAAATCATTAAGGATAGAGATTTGAAACTGCCCTTTTTATACAAGCAATAAAATTACTATGTGAAATATTCCATCTAATTTAATTAGACTAGAGGAACGGAAGCCATAACGTGTAACAATATACACACATGCAAAACAATATATTTACGTTAATTTGAGAGGATGGAATTTAGCCTTGATAAGAGCCAAGGCTATCTATTTCATTTTCTTTCTTAGCGGCCATTCTAGCTTTCTTAATTTCGTTGTTAGATTCGTAAATAACGTAGTTATCATAACGAGCTTTATCTTTATCTTCCCATATATTTTTTCCGATATTACATAGGATTACTAGGTCTTGATATATTTTATTTCCGATGTCCACACGTCGCTCTACAGAGATATCCCGTTCTGAGATTTTGTCTTGTTGTATATGCATTGCATTTTCAAAAGTTTGATAGGCATCTACTACTTTTGAGATCACTTTTTCATTCATACCAACTTCCGCTAAGAAATCAATTTGTTGTCGCGCAACACGAGCTACACGTCTACCACAAAATAGCAATTGTGCGTCCGTCATGTCCCCCAATTTGGCTGTGCCGAACTTTCTGTAACGTCCACTTTTGTTATGATATTTAACCGCTACACGCGTCATTAAACTACGTATAGCAACCCTTAATTTGTCTGCAGCGTCATATTTTTTCTGGGTTACAATCATCTGATCACCAACAACTTCATCGTCATTAGGAAGTTCCTTAAAAAGCTCACAGCGGCTGTATAGGGATTCCATTTTCTGTTTGTCATAACCATACTCAGCAAACTCATTGACATCTCTTTTGGCGTATCTCAGTCGCTCTATACACTGCACATATAGGTCAGCATCTGGAAAGTTGTATACTCGATTTTCAGGTTGCTTTTTCATAGCGATTACTTATTTATATGGCTAATATAAGGTATTAATTCAGATTAAAGAAAATTATCATATGTTAATTTATGTTACTCATTTGTAATTTTCTCAGCTAGGAATCTTTTTCTACATGGATAAATCTTCACATGCTTGACTTTTGCTTAAGAGTTTCTAATGAAAGCAATAGCCTTTAATGAAAACAAGAGTCTATTACGAAAATCAATATGAACATATACCCATGAGTCTAGTCTGGAAACTAGTAGATTGAAAAAAAGGTTAATACAGCCAAACGAGACATTTTGTGTTTGGTGAGTTTCCTATGTAAGCTGAGCCTTTACCTTTAAGCCTAATGTGTTACGAAAAGAATGAGCCTATAAGAAGTTGATGAGACAGGCATGAATATAGAATTGCAGAATCTATCCAATACGAGCTAATGCAGATATTACTTCTTCCTTTTCTTTTTTTGAGGCCTTTTCTTCTTAGCCTTCACTTTTTTCTCACTTTTTTCTTTTGCTAACGTGTCCGCATGGAAACTAGAGATATTAACGTCTATCCCAAAAGCAAAAGAGCTATTAATAGTGTCGAAAATTAGATTGGTCTGATTCCAGCTAAGAGATAAAAAGCTAGAGATGTGATTGTTACCATAAGATACTTTCAAATCATATTCAATATTTGACT
>CAYZUW010000060.1:0-15146 GCA_964481325.1 uncultured Saprospiraceae bacterium | reverse complement strand
GCATCAGTGGATTGAGAAAATGAAAAATATCGCCAAAAGAGTCATTTTGTGGTTTTGTGACTTTTCGGAGTAGACTCATCTTTCATTGTTTGGCAATATTAAGTCTTACTTCCTACGACAAAGGTTCAATAAAAAAAATAAATTCGTGGCTATAAGTGAAAATATTTTTTGGATATGGTGATCTATTCTATAAATGTTAAAAGGATACTCATCTTAAATGCTTTTGCCTGTCGGATTTAGGACACTGTTAAAAGAATAATGATTAATTTAGATTTTGTAGGATGCTATCCAAAACTATTTAATACTTGTCATGTTAGGCTTGTGATAACAATCTTATGGAGGGTAAAGCATCTTAAATAACCTTACATGAGATAAAATTCAAACAAAACAAAACTGAAATGGCTCAATTGCGCAAAGCTTTTTTATCCTATAATAGAATCGAAAAATCAATCAGAATAAACCAAAACCTCTTTGGTATGTCCCTAAAATTTGATTGAGCTTTCTTCATACACTTTTAGATTATTTTCAACTTACACTACTAAAATTGAAAGACTTAAACCTTTAAAAGAAATAGGTATTCCTTCCTACATAGTAGTATATTAAACACTTTAAATTCATATAATTATGAAAAAAATTTCAAATTTATTTTTCCTATTCTCAATCCTTGCTTTTGGACTCATGACTACAAGCTGTGACGATGATGAAGATTCAAACACAGGTGGTACTACTGGTGGTGCAGATGAATTCATCGGAGCCGTATACGCTATGAGTAATGGTTCAGGTCAAGTAGATGGAAACGTACAAGGAGCCAATTGGGTTGCTTCTTATGGAAGAAACGAAGATGGTTCTTTAGATCTTATTAGCATGACGCCTACAGGGGGTGCAGGTGGAGATTTTGACGGAGGAGAAGGGCTTGATCCTTTAATCAGTGCTTATGCATTAACAAAATCAATTGATAATCAATTTGTTCTTGCTGTAAACGCGGGATCTAATACAATTACTTCTATGGCTGTACAAGATGATTTTTCTCTTACAGTGGCAGATACACAGCCTACGCTTGATGTAGGACCTAACAGTATTGCACATTCACCAAGAACTATGGATGGTGTGAATGGACTAGTGTATGTTTCTAATATCTCAAGACAAGAATTTGTTGCAATGGGAGAGCCTGCGCAGCAAGGATCTATTACAGGGTATTGGTTATTAGATGACGGTTCTTTAGCTCCTATTGCTGGATCAAGAAGAGAATTAGGAAATAGACCATCTGCTGTACAGTTTTCTCCAAACGGTGATTTCCTTGTGGTATCTTCAATCAATTCTGGTTCTTCAGCACTTGCTAATTTGGATGAAAACGAATTGGTAGTATATACTGTAAACGAAGACGGTACATTGAGTGAAGAAATCGTCGGATCTGCTGCTTCTACACTTAGAGATAACGCTGAAGGAAGAAACCTTCCATCTGCAATTGGATTCCAAATTGTTGGAGACAACTATGTAGTAGTTACAGAAGCTAGAGAGTTTCAACCAAATGGTCTTCCACCAGTTTTTCCAGCACTTCAAGATGGTTCTGTATCTACATGGCAGATTCAGGCAGGTGGCTCTCTTACTGAGATTAACCTAGATGTTGCTTCAGGTACTAACAATTCTGGTAGAACAGCATGTTGGTTAGATTTTACGAATGATGGTAATACTTTCTTCGTATCTAACGCTATCGAGGCAGGATTGGCTTCTTACAGCTTTAACAATGGTAATGTTACTTTACTTAATCAAACAGCTGCTCAAGGTATTGGTGCTACAGGTAATACTACTGATGGTGCTGCTGCCTTCGGTACAACAGAAGGATGGATTGACCTTTGGATTTCTGATGATGGAAATCACTTGTACCAACTTCAAGGTTTGACTGGTGCTATATCAGTATATGAGATCGATGGCGCTACACTTAACCTTGTAGAAGTACAATCTGGTGATCTTCCAGATAATAACGTTCAAGGAATCGTTGCATTCTAAATTTAATGATAAATATTAATAAGTGAATACTCACTTATTAACAATGGTTCGGTAATAAATTTTAAATCGCTCACAATCAGGGTGATAGGGTTATAGCGACTAATTTTACAAATAGCACATAGTCAGTCACTTACATCACTGCGATTTTTAATTTCTCAAAAATTACCGAACCATTCATTAATATAAAGCCCTAGTTTCTTAACAAGAAACTAGGGCTTTACTTTTTACTCCTATGGTCGGTAAAAAGTAAATCGCTGACAACCAGAATGGTGTAATTATCTATATAATTTTGATAATCGCTTAACAATTAGATATTCACTAAATAGTCGATTTTTAATTTTTCAAAAATTACTAAACCATTATTTTTAGATTGGACTCACCATTGTATAGTTTTTGTTACATTTGAATGTTTGAGCGAATTAATATTGAAAATTATCAAAACGATGATGTCTAAAAACCTTCTAATTTTCCTTGCTTTATTTTCTTTGACTACTACCTCTTGCAATAAAATGCTTTTCTTCGTTATAGGAGCCGAGCAACCTAAGTATAAAACAGATGAAGAGGTGAAACTTTATGCTCAAAAAGTGTTTGATTATGACGGCAATATTATCCGAGTAAAGTCATTCAACGAAGATAGCAGTAGTGTTCCCTTCGGTATAAAAAGCATGCCCACTCTAATGCTTGCGGAAAACAACTGCTTGAATAAGTTTATTACTACTTGCTCAGCAGATTATTCCAAAATTATCGATGACTATAATACTAACTTTAGATACACTAAAGTAGATACCACCATGGTTCTTAATGGTATAGATGAAATTCTTTATAGTATCTCTGGAGAAGAATTTTCTCTAGACGAACCTACCTTTGTTATATTCTACGCCAGATTTGTAGGTAGGCTAAATAAAAGAGACGTATTGCCTTGGATGGACGAGATTAAGGCTAAAACGGATTTTCCAATTTTATTGGTAAACCTTGATTATTCAGAAGAAAACACAAAACATTAATAGAGTACAGAGTCATTGTGGATTGAGAAAAAGGGAAATTTTGCCAAAAGGCACATTTTGTTGTTTCGTAAGTTTTCGGAGCTGCTCATGATTTAATAATCATAAAAAAAGCCATTCCCCCGTGAAGAGGAATGGCAACAGTATTTTAACAAGACTTATGTTTTAGAACAAGTCCTTTAATTTTCCCATCATTCCATCAGCTTTGCCAGAAAGAGCATCCTTAGCAGCTCCACCTAACATGTCGGTTAATCCGGCTCCACCTGCAAGACCAGCTAAAGCAGAAAGATCAAAACCAGCATCTGCTTCATCAGAAGAAGCAAATTTTTCTTTTACTGTATTGAATATGTCTGGTGCGATACCAGATGCTTGTGAAGTTGCTTCTTCAGCAGACATTCCTTGCTCTTGCATGATGCTTCCTAGTTTATCTTGGAAACCAGAAACCAATCCAGCACCATCTCCTTCACCAGAAAACATAGATGTAATATCTCCAATCCCACCACCAGTTACTTTTTCTTGTATCATTGATATAAATGCACCTGCTCCTTGTTCCGCAACTGCTCCTGATGCTGCTCCTGTTACTTTACTGATGATTTGCTGCATCACCATATTCTTTAATAAATTCATCAACATAATTAAAATTCTATTTGTAGTTATTTAATACTTTTAGGACGATATATTTGCTAATATGTCACCTTTTCGTGTATAAAAAGGCATTTTTAAACATTAAAATTATAAAATGTCTGGAATTCTAAGTCAATTAAAGCCAGTCTAATACAATGCAGAAGACTAATAAGTCTAAAGAATTCACAGCAATTTTTATAACACCTTGAATGTCAATAAAAATCATAACTAAAAACACGTTTACAAACTACAAAAACGATATTGCTTCAGTATGACAACAAAACAGAATCAAAAAAAGAAAATTAAAGATCAAAGTATGGGAGAGCTTTGGTCGACCACTAAAGAATTTTTGCATGACCTCGTGGACATTCGAGATGGAATGGATAGAGAAGGCACACTAGCCAATATTCATAACAACAAAAGGATGAAAGGAGCCAATGTCTGGCTTCTGATGTGCTCTATTATGGTGGCTTCCCTAGGATTGGATTTGAACTCGCCAGCCGTTATAATTGGTGCCATGCTTATTTCTCCATTGATGTCTCCAATTTTAGGAATCGGATTGGGGATAGGAATCAATGATAAAGAAACACTCAAAATATCTTTACAACACTTCGCTATTGCTATAGTGATCGCACTTTTGACGAGCTCTATATATTTCACCTTGACCCCGTTCGGTACACTCACAGATGAGATAGCTTCTCGGACACGACCTACTTTTTTAGATGGTTTGGTAGCCATTTTTGGAGGGTTAGCAGGGGTTATTTCTGTTACTCGACTAGATAAATCAAATGCAATACCAGGTGTAGCTATTGCCACAGCTTTGATGCCTCCACTTTGTGTGGCGGGCTTTGGTCTGGCGAATGGAGAGTGGACTTTTTTCACCAATGCATTCTATTTATTCTTTTTAAACTCCTCTTTTATTGCGATTACCACTTATGTAGTGATTCGGATTTTGAGATTCCCTTATAAAAAATACTTGAATGTTAAGGAAAGAAATCGAGGTAGGCTATTCATGCTATTCTTCTCTTTAATCATCCTGTTGCCCGCTTCAAAGATTTTATATGAGACCGTCCTTGCCGTGAGGCTAGAGCAACAAGTAGACGTCTACTTGAAAAATAAAATTAAAGCAGAAGAAACAATTTTATCAGAATGGACTTTTGCCGAAGATAGCAATTTGAGCACTACTGACAGCTTGCAGATATTGATAAAGGTGATAGGAGACCCTTTACCTCATGAGTACCTTGATCAATGCGACGCCGAACTTGAGGAAATGTTAGATAAGTCTGTAGAGATTATTACTTATCAGTCAGAACAGATTCCTTACGATGACATCAAAATGCTGGATAATAAAGTCAGTGGGATGCAAGGTAAGATCCAGAAACAACTCAATGAAATGCAAGCTCTCCAACACGAAAAAGCACACGAGCTTCTCGTATTAGAATCTCAGATAGATAGTTTGAAAGTAGTAGATGTAATGAGTATTTATAGGGAAGTCAAGACTATTTTCCCATTGTTGAATGAAATTGCTATAGCGCAAGATGTGATTCGTTCTGATTTTAAAAGTACCTCTAAAGCTCCAGTAGCTATGGTCAATTGGAGTGGAATAAAATCTAAAACAGAAAGGGATAAAGACAATCAAAAATTATCTGAGTTTTTAAAATTGCGATCAAATCTGGATTCTATAGTTATTATTCAATATTAAATCTGTAGTAAATCAGTTATGAAAAGAAGTCAAGTGTATAAAATATTAGCCAGGATTGAAAAATATCCCACTTTTTTGAGAAACACTGCTAAGAATTTTATCATCGGTAGAGCCGTACCCTTCGTAAATACAGCTGGGCTAAAATTTGAGAAAACGGATGACAATGAATGGATTGCAAGCATAGCCAATCGTCCAAGTGTAAGGAATCACTTGCGCCAACTTCATGCCTGTGCAATGGTACTTTTGGCAGAATCTATTGCAATTCTGATTGTAGCTAAAAGTTTACCTGCAGATAAGCTTCCTTTGGTAAAAAATATCAACGCAGATTTTGTTAAAAGGTCAACGGGAGCCCTTAGAGGAAGGGTAACTTTGACAGAAAAGCAGATCGACTATATTCAAAATTCTGATAAAGGAGAAATCCCTCTAGAAGTTGAAATTATTGATGAAGCAGGGATAGAACAGTTAAAATAATTGTCACTGCCGTTTGGATTCCTAAGAAAGGAACATAAGCATATCGCAATGAATATAATTATTTATTTAATATATATTAAATATAATTACACTTTTAATTGATTATTTTTTAAAAATGTAACATTATTATTTATCTTTAGTGTATTATATCAATTAAATTTTTACAAGATGAATAACGGAACAGTAAAATTCTTCAACAATGCCAAAGGTTTTGGTTTCATCGTTCCAGATGACGGTGGCAAAGATGTGTTTGTACACATTAACGGACTTGCAGGTGGCGAACTTCGCGAAGGCGATAAAGTAACTTATGAAGTTGAAGAGGGTCGTAAAGGTCCAAATGCTGTAAATGTCCAACAAGTAGGATAATACATTTACACCACTTATTTTAAAACTGTTCACTTTTTAAGTGAACTTTTTTTTTGCCCCTAATGCACTTTTAGATAGAATAACCTACAAAGCTCCTGCGAAAACTGTCAGATTCTAAAATTGAAAAATAATCGGTCGCAGAAAATTTTTGGGTTTTGTAAGTTTACTGACAGGGACATAGGCACTTTATTTTGAGCAATTAAACAATTCAACACCATACAGAGGCGAAATTTCATTTTTCGAATCATCACTGTTAATAGGCAAAATAATTTTATAGTTGCGATTTTTTGTTTAAAACGCACAGCTTTTTGGAAGTGGAGCAGTCTCTTCTAGCTGACTTGCCTCACTCAAACTAATCATCTCAGCTTTCAATCCTTCCTTTATAGTCCCCACAAAACCAAAAGATCCATACCCTAATGGATTCATATGAGCACGGATATATACAAACTGATCTTCAGATATATTGATTGGTCCACCTGATCTTGTAAATGGCTGTTCATCAACATGACTGTGACCTAAAATTCTTCGATACAGTAAATTACCTTCCTGGTCAAATACTTCCCACCAATCCGCATATTGCTTACAGCCTGTATCTGGACTCTTTATAGTCACGCTAAAAGTGTAATTGTTTTCTGCACCAGAAACTTGTACATCAGTCACTACGGCTTGATTTTCTTGATCCATATTCATGTTTACTTCTTGTTCGTCTTCCATTAGGATTTCATTTTCTATTACTGTTTCCCCATTGCTCGTTTCCGGAGATTGGCAGGAACAAAAAGAGAAAGATAAAGTAGTGATAAATAAAAATAAAGCTTTTCTCATGTTAAGATATTTGAGTATAACAAGGTATGAAATGATAAATTGTTATATAATTTAGGAATTTTCGGAGTGGACTCAAAAATAGCTTCAAAAATAACTATTTTCTAAATTATTTCTAGAATCCTTGAGGGTTTGGTACTTTAGTAAGTATAATCAACATATACTTATGCATCCTATTCTTAAATCTGTTTTAGCTGTTATTCTTGGTGCCCTCATTGGGGGAGCAATCAATATAGGACTTATTCAACTTGGTTCATATATTTTACCTACTGGGTTAGATGAAAATAGTCCCACATTCTTGAATGATTTAGGTGTTTTTTTGAAAACTGCTGGCTTGGAATATTTTGTCTCACCTTACCTTGCTCATGCTTTAGGCACAATGTTGGGAGCTTTAGTAGCTTATCTTATAGCAGCATTGGAGCACAAGAAAATAGCCGCTTTTATTGTAGGAGGTCTTTTCTTAGTGGGAGGTATTTTGGCAAGCACCATGATTCCCGCACCTATTTGGTTTCCGATTATTGATATACTTACTGCCTATATTCCTATGGCATGGATAGCTAGCCTTATTGGAAGTAAGATTCAAAAGGCAAATGGACACTGATATTTCCTATAAACATTTCTTTCTTAAAGCACATTAGCTGAATTCTTCTCTTTTTTGTCACTCAGAACGACTTCTATGTTTTGTAATAGCGTGGTAGCCAATTCTATTCCCTTGTAATCTACACAGATTGGAAAAGATTTGTGCATTCGATTAACAAGTACAGCTATCTCCACTTTTTTGAGCATAGTATCCAATAATGGTTGAAAGGCATAAAACAGTGTACGACCCGTATTGGCCACATCATCTACTATGATAAGAACCTTGTCTTTAAGCTTTTTGGCAGGAATCTCTAGTAAAATTTCATTATCTAATGGAGCTGCAGGGCTAATTTTTATACGGGTTAGGGTGTACTTGATATCTGATATATGGAGCAGCTCATTCATCAGCATCTGAGCGAAATGCATCCCATTATTGTTGATACCCGCCAAGCAAATTTCTTTTTCTTCGATATTCTGCTCTAAGATCTCAATAGCAAGTCGCTTTACGATCTGTTCTATTTGTTGGTGCTTGAGTATTTGCATATTGTAAAAATATTAAATATACAGGATAATATACCCTTGAATAGCCTCAATAATTTAACTATATCAATTATATTGCCTTCACGTACAGTAATGACGCATGATTTCACTCTTGCAAATAAGGGTATCGAAAAGAGGCATTTTAGGGTTCCTTGAGTTTTTGGAGTGAACTCGTATAAAGGTAAAAGTAAAACAATGATTCAATCAATCGTATTTATTATCGTCTTGGGGATAACTGGCTTTATAGCAGGTAAGAAATTCTTAGCGATTCGTAGGAATATACTCCTTGGAAAGGATGAGCCAGATGTTGAAGATAGCGCACAACGCTGGAAAAATGTTTTTCTTATCGCTTTTGGACAAAAGAAAATGTTTAAGAGGTGGATTCCTGCTTTGTTCCATGGTTTCATATACGTAGCCTTTTTATTTACGCAATTAGAGTTGATTGAGATCATCATAGACGGAATATTTAACCAGCACAGAGTGTTTAGACCTTTCTTAAGTGGCTTTTATACTTTTTTGATTTCTTTGATTGAGATATTGTCGTTGCTTGCTTTTGTCGCTACGCTTATATTTTTAGCTAGAAGAAACTTACTCAAGATTCCTAGATTCCATAAAAGCGAGATGAACGGCTGGCCGAAACTAGATGGAAATATCATTTTGTATCTAGAAATTGTCTTGGTAATCTGTGTCTTCATGATGAATGGCGCTGATGAAGTATTGTTCAACCGAGGGTTGACGCATGCCAATGGAGTAGCACAAGGAGTCAGTGGTTCTTTTAATTTCGCTATTTCTGACAACTTAGGACCTTTACTATTTGGCGGATTATCAGATGGAGCATTGAATATGGTGGAGAGAGTAGGTTGGTGGGGACACATCTTGGTCGTACTCGCTTTTTTAAATTATTTACCTATATCAAAGCATTTACATATCATCTTTGCTTTTCCCAATGTGTATCATGCAAGGCTTGCCTCCAGAGGACAGATGCAAAATATGCCAGCTATTATGAATGAAGTGAAAAGTATGATGGATCCAGATGCAGCCTTTGCTGATGATGATGGAGATCAGGAGGAGTTGCCAGACTTTGGAAGTAAGGATGTTTTCGAATTGGGTTGGGTAGACATTTTAGGAGCATATAGCTGTACTGAGTGTGGTCGTTGTACTTCAGTTTGCCCTGCAAATCTCACTGGAAAGAAACTATCTCCTCGAAAAATCTTGATGGATATTAGAGATAGAGCTGAAGAAATAGGCCATAATTTAGACTCAGGAAACGTAGAACTTATAGCACAAGATAAACGTGCTGAAGAAAAAAGTTTGACTGCAGAAAATTATGACGATGGGAAGTCGCTATTTGATTATATCAGTAAAGAGGAATTGCACGCGTGCACCACATGCAACGCTTGTGTAGAAGCTTGTCCTATCATGATTAATCCATTAGAACCAATCCTGAAACTACGTAGATACGAAATATTGACTGAGTCCGCTGGACCTACTGATTGGTTGCCGATGTTTACCAGTATTGAAAATAGTGGTTCCGTTTGGGCGGTTCCAGATGCCAGAGATAAATGGACTCAATTAATTGATAAAAATTCAGATGAATGAAAAGAATAGTTTCTACTCTTTATGTACTGCTTTTCAGTATTATTCTAGTATATGCTCAGCATACTTTTTCCATTGTAGCTATCGATGCTGAAACAGGTGAAATTGGCACCGCTGGAGCCACATGCTTGACTTCTGCAGATTGTGGAGGTTGTGGAGGAGCCATAATTATCACAAATATTGTGGCTGGAATGGGTGCAATGAATTCTCAAGCACAAATTTGCATACCCAATATCAATTTGAACAATGGAATCAACTTGATAGAGAAAGGGCTAGGAGCCGATGAGGTGCTAGGTGCAGTTTTAGATAACGATGCTTGTGCAAGCGGCAACGTTAACGATAGACAATACGGAATCGCTACTATGGGTTCTAGTGGTGAAATCGATATAGCAGCTTATACGGGTACTACGAACGCTAGCTATGCCAACCATATTACTGGATCTAATTATGCAATCCAAGGGAATATATTGATAGGTCCTCAGGTCTTAAGTGGCATGGAAGAAGGATTTCTGAATACAGAAGGTTCATTGGCTGAGAAACTGATGGGAGCGATGCAAGGTGCCAACATTCCAGGTGCGGACTCTAGATGTCTAGCGGATGGCATTTCTTCTCGTTCTTCTTTCTTACGCGTAATGCCTCGAGATGGTGGAGAAGGTAGATTGGATATAGTAATACCGAGCACCATAGATAATGTTGATCCTATCGATTCTTTGCAAACTCTTTTTAATGAAAGATTCGTATCCACTAGTGTCGCTACTTTCGAGACCAATACGGTTTTGAAAATGGCCCCTAATCCTGCTAACTCCTATATTGATTTTCAGCATATAGAATCTGATTTTGAAAACGGCACGGTATATTTTTATGATAGTAGTGGCCTGCTGTTGCAAGAAAATAGCTTAGCACTCAAACGAGTAGATATAAAGGAATTACCAGAAGGTGTTATTTTTTTCAGTGCTTTTAATACGAATAGGTCAAAGACAACATCAGGCAAATTCATCATTCAACGTTAAAAAAATATAACATGTCAAAACCTTTGACTATAAAAACAATGGAACAGTTAGCCGCGGAAGGTAAAGCACCGGAAGTGTTATTTTGGGTAGGATGCGCTGGAAGTTTTGACGCACGTGCTCAAAAAATTACTATTGCATTTTCTAAGATCCTCAATGAGGCAGATGTAGATTTTGCCATTTTAGGTACGGAAGAGAGCTGTACAGGTGATCCTGCACGTAGAGCCGGCAACGAATTCGTATTCCAGATGACTGCTCTGCAAAACATTGAAGTCATGAACATGTACAATGTAAAAAAAATAGTTACTGCCTGTCCGCATTGTTTCAATACTCTTAAAAATGAGTATCCTGATTTAGGGGGCAACTACGATGTTGTGCATCATACGCAATTTATTCAAGACTTGATCAACGATGGCAAAATCAAGATGAAGGAAGGAGGGGAGTTTAAAGGCAAAAAAATTACTTACCACGATTCATGCTATATCGGCAGAGTCAACGGAATATATGAAGCGCCTCGCAAAGTACTCGAAAACCTAGATAGTCAACTGGTAGAACTAAAGCGCTCAAGAACGAATGGCCTTTGCTGTGGTGCTGGTGGAGCACAGATGTTTAAAGAAGATGAACCAGGGGATAAGCGAATCAACACAGAGCGCGTAGACGAAGTGATTTCCTCTGGAGCTAATATAGTAGCTGCCAATTGTCCTTTTTGTATCACGATGTTACAAGATGGCCTAAAAGCCGCAGACAAACAAGATGACATCATGGTTTATGATTTGGCAGAATTAATAGTAAATAACAATGGATTATAAAATATCAGAATCAGTATTTGATTTTAGTTTTGCAGAAGGCTTCCATGCTGAAAGCAGGGTATGGGTATACCATTCCGACAAAGTCTTATCAGATGCAGAATCGATGCAATTAGACCTAGAGATTTTGTCTTTTTGTAAGGATTGGGCTAGTCATGGCGCTATGCTCAGAGCTACAGGCAAAGTGCTGCTGAACCGTATCGTCTTGCTTATGGTAGATGAGTCGATGTCTGGAGCAAGTGGATGTTCTATCGATTCCTCTGTGGCGTTTGTCAAAAATATAGGCTTAAAATACAATATTAACTTGTTTGATAGGATGTTGATTACGTACTTTGATGGAGAGACACCACAGACTACACACTTGACCAACTTGTCCGCAGAGATAGCTGGAAGAGAAGACAAGGTGTTTGTATTTGACAATCTTGTCAAGACTAAAAAAGACTTGGTAGAGACCGGTTTAGTTCCGGTTTCTAAATCTTGGGTCGCTAGATTTTTATAACATGTTTGGTAAAGTGAAATCTTGGTTAGGTATAGAAGGGGTGACACTAGAATTGTCGTTACCTGAAGAGTTGAAATATAGTGATGGCTTGGTGGCTGGCAAAATATTTTTGTCCTCTATGAATGACCATACTGTGAATAGTATCCACATCAAATTAGTAGAAAAATATAGCCGTGGTAAGAAGGATGAAAAACTGACAGATGAATTTGACTTGGGACAAATCAAACTCGTTAAAGATATTCACATCCCTGCAAATAAAAAAGTCCAATTAAGCTTTACCTTACCATTTAAACCACGCAAGTCAGATATGGATGAGTTACAAGATTCTAATATATTGATGGGTGGTATCGTTAAAGCGGCCAAATGGCTAGAAGGTGTCAGCTCAGTATATAGGGTCGAAGCAACTGCTAAAGTTGCTGGCGTGGCCTTAGATCCATTCGATAAAGAGCTTATCGTTCTTTTATAGTATTTAGTTTTTGATGATAAGGTGTTTTTGGGCGTACCCTTCGTGCGCTCTACACTAGCCCAAGCCCGCACGAAGGTCAGGCTGTCCATCACTACGGTCCTAAAGGACTACCGCCGAAAAGGCGGTATGATTCCCATCCTTTACGCGAAAAAAATAAAATGCAAACCTAGCTATGAGTTAGGAATTGGAACTACTTCTTTTTCTCAAATTGCTTTATGATTTCCTCGTCCGTTTTAGTAATGTTGCTCAATAAAAATTGAGTGTCATCCGCAAAGTCGTTTTTTGGGTATTTCTTAAGGAACTCTTCATATACAGTTTTTGCCGCGTTCTTGTTTTTCAATCCATCATCTAAGGTGAATCCCTTCATAAACAATGCTTGAGGCGCTTCTTTAGAATTAGGAAATTTGATCAAAATCCAATCGTAGAACTTAATTGCTCTTTGATATACTTTTATAGAATTTACAACTTCTGCTGCTAGTTTAAGATAAGAAGGAGATTGATCATTGCTTGGGTTAGCCATTACAAATAACTCAATGATATTAACAAATTCGTTCACCTTGATTAAGTCTAATCTTCCAGTAGAAGAATCAGTCAGATTTTTTCTGATATCTTCAATCTTATCTCTAACAGGTTTTTCTCCTGCGGGGATATTCTTCACATGTTCTGCCAAACCAGTGAACGAGCCACTTCCTATTTGCATAGACTGAACAAAATTGATATAGTCCTCCTTCAATTCCTCTGTTGAAGCCAATGTTTCTAGAAAGAGACTCAAATTTTCATTGTTTGATTTACTAGTACTATGGAATATAATTCCAGTTTTTAGTATTTCTAGTGCCTTTTTAGGGCTTTTATTTTTAAATATTCTTTAGCTACTTGGTTAACCATAGATCCATTTCTATTGTGGTCATTTGGATTTGCCTTGAGGGCAGCGATCATATTTCTGTACTCAGGAGTTAGCTTTGTGTTTGCACCCGCTGGGTCATGTAAGGTGGGTGTTTCTTCTGTTGTACTTACGTCTGATCCACATGCCAAGATCATTGAAAAAAAAGAGGCTATCAAAAAGATATATATAAGTGTTTTCATTATATTATGATTATTTTTACATTATGGAGTGCTGTAAAATTAAGATTAATTAAGCGCTATATCAAAATTATAAATCATTTTACTTTTGAGAACTATCAGAAAAATACTTGCTTTTTGCCTTTTAGTCAGCTTATTGTCCTCTTGCAACGAAAAAAAGCAAACTTCTTGGTTAAAGATTATCCCTCAAGGAGGAAACCCTGAGCTAGTAGCCAACTTGGCAGAATTGACTAATCCATGTCGAAATTCAGAAAATTACATACCTGACAAGGATAATCTTGATCATACTTCTTTTAAACGTATTAAGTGTAACTTTCATGTGATTAGGAATAAAGATGGAAAGTATAATTTTTCTGAAGAAGAAGGTGTAAAGTATATCAAGGCAATGGTTTCTTCAGCTAATGCTACAACTAGAAAAAATTATAAGATGAAGCTTCCTGTCGGAAATAATACTCCTGTGATTCCAGCTAGGTACCAGATAGATATTTGGCCTACAGATTATATTCCTGGAGATGATGGAATTTACTTCCATGATGATGATGATTTTTACTATGTTATCAATCATGGTCCAAAGAAAAATATTTTCGAAAGAGATGTGTTTGAGAAGTATGGAATCCAAAAAGACTCCGTTGTTAATGTCTTTCTTCAAGATATTCATAAAGATAGCTTGAATTCCAAATCGTATAATCCTACTTCGAATGGCGTTGCTTTTTCTACTTGGATAAAAGGTGGCTTATGGTATCATTGTGCTACCGATACAGTATACCAAAATGGTAAAGCTGAAACTCCACTAAAATATCGACCTGCTAAGCAGTTAAACCATGAACTAGGTCATGTTTTGAGCTTGGCTCACGCTTGGGGCAGAGATAATTGCGACGATACGCCCCCACATAGTAATTGCTTCTCTAGCAAGGGAGATGGAGAGTGTAAGGTTGCTTCCAATAATATCATGGATTATAATGCGAATATGTCAGCATTGACCCCATGTCAATTAGGGAGAATCCACAAATCAGTCCTTACTAATCCAAAAAAGAGAAACCTTTTGATCAAGGATTGGTGCAAATCGAATCCTTATTTTGATATTAATATTAAAGAAGACTTTATTTGGAATAGTTGTAAAACGGTGCAAGGAAATCTAACTATTCATGATGGTGCAAGATTGGTTATCCGTTGCGAAACTTCTTTTGGCAAAGGGGCAGTTATTACCGTACATCCAAAAGGTGAATTAGTTTTACAAGGCGCTCGTTTGTTTAATGATTGTGGCGAAACTTGGGAGGGAATCAAGGTTTTAGGCAATGGAAATGAAAAAGGAAAGGTTTCCTATTTAGGTAATTCAAATAAGGTTGAACATTGCCGAAGAGAATTAATTTTAAGTTCTGAAGGTGAAGCTCTACCTTGATTTAACATAGTTTTGGAAAGTTATTTTTAAGTGAATGAGTTCAAATAAGCAAGTTTCAATTTTTTGGTTTAGGCGAGATTTACGTCTTGAGGATAATGCAGGTTTATACCATGCTTTGAAAAAGGGAGTACCTGTTTTACCTATTTTCATTTTTGATAAGCTTATTTTAAATAAACTGCAAGAC
>CAYZUW010000059.1:0-15149 GCA_964481325.1 uncultured Saprospiraceae bacterium | reverse complement strand
GTTTTAGATTTTTGTATGTTTTCATATTGCTTTGTATTTCATCCATCCTATTTGGTCAGAATCAAGAAACGCAAGACTTACAGGAAACTGCTGATAGAAAAGAGAAAGTAAAAAAAGATAAAAGAACCTCTATCATTGCGATTCCTTTAGCTTTTTATCTACCGGAAACCCGTCTAGGGTTTGGAGGAGCTGCCAATGTTTCCCTTCATTGGAAGAATCAAGATAGGTCTGAACGACCAACACAGTTTACGCTAGGGGTTGTGTATACCCTCAATAAGCAACTGCTGAATTCTATATTATATAATATATATCTACCCAAAGAGACTTATTGGTTGAGAGGGGAAGTTGCCTATTATGACTATGTCTATCAGTTTTTTGGAACGGGTCAAGACAGAGCTCCTGATAACGCCGACTTTTTCGCTAGGTATCCAAGATTGAAGATAGACGCCCTCAAGCAAGTTTATGAAAACGTATTTTTTGGATTAAGTTATCGTTTTGACGATTACCAAATTGTTTCTGTCGATGATCCTGAATCTCTATTCGATGAAGTTAGTCTTGATGGCGGTATTACCTCTGGATTAGGCGTTTCGGGCGTTATAGATACAAGAGATGTTATCAACTATCCTAGTAAAGGTCTTCTATTAGACCTGACAGTCCAAGTTAATAATGAGGCGATTGGGGCTACTTATGATTATGTCAATGTCAGAACTGCATTTAGTCAATACCTTCCTATAAAAAACAGTATCCTCGCCTTAAATTTTAACTCCATGCATATTATTGGAGATGCGCCTTTTTATGAGTTGGCTTTATTTGGAGGTGGAAAGCGCTCGAGAGGGTATATAGAAGGAGAGTATAGAGCCAACAACAGTTTTGCTTTTCAAGCAGAATATCGTATTCGTTTTCAGAAACTTAAACGATTCGGTGCAGTATTTTTTGCTAGTGTAGGACAAGTATTCGATGAAGCTGATGAACTTGGCTTAGAAAATGCCCTGCCAGCGGTAGGAGGGGGTATAAGATACCAGATAAGTCAGGCGCAAAACCTAAATTTAAGAGCAGATGTCGGAATTGGCATAAATGGTTTGCAATTCTATGTTACCTTCGCGGAAGCTTTTTAAATCAGCCATGCGATTAAGTATTATTATTCCTACACTAAATGAAGAAAGCAATATATGTGAATTGCTTGCCCAACTCCTACGAATCAATGACGAGAGGATTCTTGAAATCATAGTAGCAGATGGAGGTAGTAAGGATGAGACATGTAAGCTGGCAAAAGAACATCCTATAAAGGTACTAGACCTCGATACGCAATCACGAGCTTATCAAATGAACGAAGGGGCTAAGGTGGCCTCTGGTGATATCCTTTATTTTATCCATGCAGATACAAGACCCCCCATCTCATTTGTAGATGATATCTATGCATCTGTCCAAGAAGGATATCAGCTTGGTTGTTACTCTTTCAAGTTAGACTCCACAGATGTCAGGCTCAAGTTTCTTTCCTTGATGACAAAAATAAATATGCTCATTTCTAGAGGTGGAGATCAAACCCTTTTTGTCACTCGTGGTTTTTTTGATTCCATGGATGGATACAATGAAGAGTACGTAATCATGGAAGATTATGACTTTATTAGACGAGCAAGAAGAATTACCAAATTCAAAGTCATCAATAAATCCGTCGTGGTTTCGGCACGGAAGTATGACAAGAATTCATTCCTAGAAATACAAATTGCGAACCTCTTTGCATATTTGATGTTTTACTTTGGAGCCGCGCCTCAAAAAATAAAAGATATGTACAATCGTAGATTAACTATCTAAGAACTTGGCTCTTCCATTAATGTATTTGTAAACATCTAAAATTATAGTACTTTTGTGCCGTAAATAATCAATTCTTTCAATCAAAAAATAATTCAATTCAATGAGTAAAGTAACTGTTGTCGGAGCAGGTAACGTAGGAGCTACTGTTGCTAATGTTCTTGCCCACAAAGACATTGTAAACGAAGTTGTCATCCTTGATATCAAGGGAAATTTTGCTAAAGGAAAAGCGCTAGATACTTGGCAACAAGCACCTATCGATTATTACAGCACCAAGACAACAGGTACCGATAAGTACAAGGATACCGCTAACTCTGACATCGTAGTTATTACGGCGGGTATACCTCGCAAGCCAGGAATGAGTAGAGATGACCTTATTTCAACTAACGCAAAGATTGTGGTTTCAGTAACTAAGGAAATCCTTAAGCACTCTAAGAACCCTATCATCATCATAGTTTCTAATCCTTTGGATGTGATGACTTATGCTGCATACAAGGCTTCTAAGTTGAATCCAAATAGAGTATTTGGTATGGCGGGTATCTTGGATACGGCTCGTTATAGAGCATTCTTGGCAACTGCCTTGAAGGTATCTCCAAAAGAGATCCAAGCTGTATTGATGGGTGGACACGGTGATACTATGGTGCCGCTTCCAAGATATACAACTGTAGCAGGTATCCCAGTTCTAGAGATGATGGATAAGAAGAAATTAAACGCTATCGTTGAAAGAACAAAAAAAGGTGGTGGAGAGCTTGTTAAGTTGATGGGTACATCAGCATGGTATGCACCAGGTGCAGCAGCTGCGCAGATGGTTGAATCTATCATCAAAGATGAGAATCGTATCTTCCCATGTTGTGCATGGTTGACAGGTCAGTACGGATTGAGAAATATGTACTTGGGTGTTCCAGTAAAATTAGGAAAGAACGGTATCACTGAAATCCTTAAATTGAAGCTGAACAAGACTGAAATGAATGGCTTGAAAAAGTCTGCAAAAGCAGTTAAGGGAGTGATGGATACTTTCAAAAAAATGAAGATTAAGTAATATTTTCAAGTTATAAATAAAAAGGTCAAGTACGATGTTATTGTGCTTGACCTTTTTTGTTTTGGGTCCTTGATTTGAAGCAATTTAGTTGACACGTGAAAATATAGATGTATTCCAATAGTCAAGGGATTGTCCACTTTATTAGACAAAAATCCAAACGCGTGAGGGGTAGTAAGGAATCCTGTGGCTACACAGGATGTGCTGAGTGGAGCTATGAGGACTGCTTTGGGGCAGTCCTCATAGTTCCACTCAGTACCGAAGCGCAGCGGAGTCCTGGATGACCCGCCCTTGCCGACACTTTTTTCAGTGGCGGAAAGGGGCACGCCCAAAAAATCAAAAGCTATAGACACTAATACGATAACCATCTAATATTGATTATATTTGCAGCATAAAATAGTGAATATGAAGATTCAATTGAATTCATGCGATGCACCGAGACCTGATCATAGAGCCATCACAAAAATGCTAGAAGAAATAGCGATGATGGATAATGGTACGGCTAGAGAGACGACAGATTTTCTGCTAGACGGCAGCCCTATTGAGATAGAGGTAAGTGGGAAAAACACTAGTTCTGCCTATCGCGCATTGCGCAAGTTGCACATCGATTATGAACTTTTAGACTAGTATCCAGTGCAAGAAAAGACACCTCAATCACAACCTAATAATCCACTTCACGGCGTCAAATTGGCGGATATGCTTACTCATTTGGTAGACTTTTATGGTTGGGAACATCTAAGCACCAAGATTGATGTCAATTGCTTCAAATCCAATCCAAGTATTAAGTCTAGTTTGAAATTTTTGCGAACCACACCTTGGGCAAGAGAACGAGTAGAAAATATCTATCTCATCTCTATAGGCAAGTATAAGAATAAGAAATGAGGCTGAAGCTGCATAATCCAAATACATGATTAGAATAGGAGAGTATCAAACGCTGAAGGTCAGTAGAGAAATGCCACAAGGCTTATATCTCGAAGATGGAGAGGCGAATGAAGTTTTGTTGCCACAGAAGTACATCACCTCTGAAATGGAAATAGATGCTGAGGTCAAGGTCTTTGTGTACTGCGATACGGAAGACAGAATTGTAGCCACGACTGAGGAGCCTGTTTTTACAGTCGGTGAGTTTGCCTTACTGGTCGTGAATGATACGAATCATGTGGGCGCTTTTTGTGCATGGGGAGTGAATAAAGACTTGTTTATTCCGTACAGCAATCAGGTTGGAAAAATGATAGAAGGTCGTCATTACGTAGTGTATATGTATCTGGATGATCAATCAGAGAGACTAGTCGGGACGACGCGTATCAATAAGATACTGGAGCACCATGCTGATGAGGAATTGAAAATGGGGGACGAGGTGGCGCTCATGGTGTATAACGATACGTATCTCGGCTACAATGTTATCATCAATCAAAAGTACGCTGGATTAGTCTATAAAAACGAGCTTCCTAGACCCTTAAGCTATGGTCAACAAATGAATGGTTACATCAAACCGATTCGGCCTGATGGAAAGATAGATGTCAGTCTAACGCCGATAGGACATCAAAGTATAGCGCCTAATGCGGATAAGCTGTTGGGTAGATTAGAATCTGCGGGAGGTTTTTTGCCATTCCATGATAAAAGTGATGCGGACGCTATACGAATGACTTTTGGAATTAGTAAAAAGTTGTTTAAAAAAGCAGTAGGAACACTATACAAAAGGAAATTGATTCGCATCGAATCAGACGGTATTTATCAAATCAAATCTGAAGAAAAGTAGCGATGACAAATAATGATATTTTACGCAGATTGCGTTTTGCATTCAACTTTGACGACGACACGATGATGAAGCTTTTCGCATTAGGAGGGCAAGAGGTGACGAGAGCAGAAGTGAGCAATTGGCTAAAGAAGGAAGAGGATGAAGACCATGTGGGTATCTATGATAAACAGCTTGCTGTATTTCTTAATGGGTTGATAATTGATCGACGAGGCAAGCGCGAAGGACCGCAACCTAAACCTGAAAAGACGCTCAACAATAACATCATTCTAAGGAAACTAAAAATAGCACTTAACTTCAGAGATGAACATATAGTGCATACGCTGGCTAAAGCAAATATTCGTGCAAGCAAGCACGAAGTAAACGCGCTATTCCGAAAGGAAACTCAGAGCCAATATCGCCAATGCAAAGATCAGTTTTTGCGTAATTTTATCTATGGATTGCAGATTAAATTGAGACCTGAAATGAAATTAGGGGGGAGTGAGGAGGAATGAGGATGTACCAGAAATTGGATTCCAATAAAAAAGGGCTTCAGATTTTTTCTGAAGCCCTTTTTTGAGTGATAAAGTTGGTTTTATTTGTCATCTAAATCATTCAGCAAATCCTTTGTGCCATCAATCAACTTTTTAAATCTGTCTTTCAGTTTTTTCTTATCCTCCGGAGAAGCTTCTTTAATGCTCTCTGAGATTTTGTCTTTTTCTTCTTTTAGCTTATCCCATGCTTTCTCTAAGAGACGGTCGTTTTTGACCTTGTCTTTCAGTTTGTCGAGCTCTTTGCCTACGGTAGCTAGTGCCTCATCATGTCGCCCCTCGTCAAAATTGTCTTTTTGCTTATTGAGCATGGTGCCGATTTTGCCAAAAATTTTCTTGCCCGCCTGACCAATATCGCCTACTATTTCGCGAGATTGTGCTTTCTCTTCTGCGTTTCCAAAGAAATATGTATAGCCAAGAAATCCTGCGACTAGTACCAAACCGATTTTTAGTATTCTACCTATCATTTTTAATCTGTTTTTATTCTACTTGAATTATATGCCGTTTATGTCTAATTTCGCCAACTTAATTGATGAAATCGAACAGTAAGCGTAAAAGTAACTCATTTCAAGGCTGAATCGTATTAATATCGATACGAATGCGTAAAATATAGACGAACTCAATATAGATTTGCCTGAAAAAGTGCTTTAAACACAGAGAATATGGAATTCAATCACAATGCAGTAGAAGAAAAGTGGAGGAACAAGTGGGTGGAAAATCAGACCTACAAGGTCTCGAATGATGCCGAGGGCAAGCCTAAGTATTATGTATTGGATATGTTTCCTTACCCATCAGGTGCAGGTCTGCACGTCGGGCATCCGCTTGGCTATATCGCCTCAGATATATATGCTAGATTTAAGCGATTGGAAGGGTATAATGTGTTGCACCCCATGGGATTCGATGCGTTCGGATTGCCTGCTGAAGAGTATGCATTACAAACGGGTATACATCCAGCCCAATCTACGAATGACAATATCATACAATATCGAGCTCAACTATCGAACTTAGGGTTTTCTTTTGATTGGGATAGAGAAGTCGTGACTTGCGAGCCAAAGTACTACAAGTGGACGCAGTGGATTTTTACTCAACTCTATGCACATTACTTCGATCAGAAGACAAATAAGGCTGAACCTATCACTGCACTCGAAGCTACCTTCAGTAAAGAAGGTAATCAGTCTGTACTAGCAGCTACGACATATACTGAGATATTTGATGCCACAAAGTGGAATGCCATGAATGCTCTTGATAAGCAAGAAGTATTGAGTCATTATAGATTAGCGTTTAGGCAGGTCGGTTATGTCAATTGGTGCCAAGAATTGGGAACCGTGCTGGCCAATGATCAAATCATTGACGGCGTTTCTGAGCGTGGCGGTCATCCTGTAGAGCGTAGAGCTATGACGCAGTGGTATCTGCGTATAACGGCTTATGCGGATAGACTGTTGTATGGACTAGACAATCTTGATTGGTCAGACGCACTCAAGGCGATGCAATCTAATTGGATCGGTCGCTCGGAGGGCGCGTCTATTTCCTTTGAAGTAGAAGGTTCAGATGAAAAAATAGAAGTATTTACAACCCGTCCAGATACTATTTTTGGAGCGACCTATGTGGTATTGGCTCCAGAACATGCCTTAGTTGATAAATTGACATCTGCTGATAAGAAAGCGGCAGTCGAGGCTTATACCGCTAAAGTAAAGTTGCGTTCCGAGATAGATCGTATGGCAGAAAAGCAAGTATCTGGTGAGTTCATTGGAGCTTATGCTATAAACCCTTTTACCAAAAAGAAAATGCCTATCTGGATTGGAGAGTATGTATTGGCTGGCTATGGTACTGGTGCTATTATGGCCGTGCCAAGCGATGACGAGCGAGATCATACTTTTGCCACCAAGTTTGGTTTAGAGATTGTCGAAGTAGTTGACAAATCTAAATATCCGAATGCAGGCATGTCGGATAAAGTAGGGACGATGATCAATTCGGATTTTCTGAATGGAATGAATGTAAAAGATGCGATTACTGAAGTCTGCAAACGTGTGGAACAAGAAAATATAGGTGAGGCAAAAATAAACTATAAGATGCGCGATGCCAATTTTGGTCGACAGCGCTACTGGGGAGAACCATTTCCAGTAACCTATTCTAAAGAGGGGCTTGTATCCATGCTTCCTCTAGAAGCATTGCCACTAACACTACCTGATACTTCAGATTTCAAGCCGAGCAAAGAAGGTAAATCTCCACTTGGTAGGATCGATTCTTTTGTCAACACGAAAGATGGTAGTACGCGAGAGACAGACACGATGCCTGCTGTGGCAGGTTCGTCTTGGTACTTTTTGCGTTATATGGATCCACATAATGATGAAGCATTTGCAGGACAAGAGGCGCTTAACTACTGGCAAGATGTTGATTTGTATGTAGGAGGTGCAGAGCATGCTGTTTCTCATTTATTGTATTCAAGATTTTGGCATAAGTTCCTCTTTGACAAAGGCTTAGTGCCTACGGACGAGCCATTCAAAAAGCTCATCAATCAAGGAATGATACAAGGCGTCATAGAGTCTGTCTATCTGCTTAGAGAAAGAAAAAATGGCGAATACCATTTCATGTGTGCCCATATGATAGAGAAAGAAGGAATAGAAGATGCGGTGCCATTGCCTGTTCACGTAAGCTTCGTGAAAGACTATGGTACGCCACAATCGCACCTCAGTATTTCTGGACTCAAAGAGTTTATCAAGTGGAGACCAATATATAAAAATGCGTACTTCGAATGTGGTAAAGGTACTCTTCATAAAGGAAGATGGACTGCAAAAGAAGAAGCGAAAGATAGCTACCTTCTAACTAAGTCTGAAGTGGGCAAAATGTCTAAACGATACTACAATGTCATCAATCCCGATGTAGTTATCGGTGAGCATGGTGCAGATGTTTTTCGTATGTATGAAATGTTTTTAGGCCCCATCGAACAGTCAAAGCCATGGGATATCAACAGCATTACAGGAGTCTCGAAGTTCCTTCGAAAATTTTGGGCCATGTTTTTTGTCGAAGAAAAATTCCAAATTTCTGACGATGAACCGACTAAGGACGAACTTAAGATTCTGCATGCTACCATAAAAAAGATACACCATGACATACAGCGATTCTCATTCAATACTTGCGTGAGTGCATTCATGGAGTGCGTCAACAACCTCCGTAAGGTCAATTGTAACAAGAGAGCTGTCCTAGAGTCACTGACAATTTTGTTAGCACCTTTTGCTCCTTTTGTAACTGAAGAGTTGTGGGAGCTGATGGGAAATACTGGTTCTATTCACCACGCGACTTATCCCAAGCATGACGAGAAGTACTTGGCAGAAGATAGCATCACTTATCCTATTAGTGTCAATGGTAAAAAACGGGCACTGCAAGCATTCCCAGCGGGTACAGCCAAGGATGTGCTAGAAAAGGAAGCGCTCGAATTGGAGGCTGTCAAAAAATGGACTGAAGGAAAGGAGGTCAAAAAGATTATCGTAGTTCCCAATAAGATGATAAACATAGTCGTCGCTGGTTAAATAATACCAAATTATTAGGGATTTAATTGGAGGGACTCCAGATGATATATTTCAACTGGAGTCTTTTCTTTTGAATACAAAGTATAGTGGGCTTACCCAACTGAAGCGTTGGGTCGGGTTATCCGTTTGTATTCCGCAGCCAGGGTAATCATTCAGCATATAGCTGGCTTGTATTCGCTCGTTCACTCATCCTTCGCCAGCTATTGCTTCATAGACTACCCTGACTGCTACATATCACTTCTATCCCTAAGCCAATAGGAGATATCAGGAGTTATTGAATTTCAAGCATTTAACAAGTCTAAAACGAGCAAATATTGATATCCTGCCCTATTTTGTCAAAAAGAAAAAGACCACCCAAGTAGTCCGTTTTTTGCAATCTGGTGGTTTCCAGAGCAATATCAAGTATTAAAATCGTCTTAGACTCACCAAAAACCACTAAAATGCTTCGTTTTTAGCCAAAATTTCTGTTGAAATAAGGGAATAATACGAATTTTATATATTTTGCATGTGTTAAAACGACTTGATTCAAACTCCCATATATAAGCCTAGAAATCAAGCTGCCAATTACTTTTTACTAACAGGTAGCTGCTGCCATTAAATAGCAGACTACGAAAAACAGACAGAATTTGATTTCGCTTTTTTGGAGCTTTTTCATAATTCAATTTTTCGGTCTATCTGCAGACCATAATCATGGAGCAATTGCATTAAGCAATGAGGTCATTGCTACGGAAAATTGTAACCTGGCTATTCAAATACCCCAAGATGATTGTGCACAAGGATTAGAGTTTGCGCTTCCCATAAATGGAATTAATAACACTTCACTTGGCGATAATGTAGAACTAAGCGAAGCAAGATTGATCATATCCCATACTTGGGAACTTGACTTACGTATATCCTTGCGTTCTCCAAGCGGCACTGTTGTTCCTTTATCTTTCGAAAATGGTAGCTCAGCGAGTAATACGAGTTATGGAGATATCTCAGTACCCAATTGTGAAGCGCACACTTCCTTCACGATGGATCCTTGTCTAGACTTACTGACTCTGGAAGATCCTTCTATCGCAAACAACTTTGTTGGGAAATTTCTACCTGAAGGTGATTTTGCCGACTTTGACGGAGAAGATCCTAATGGCATCTGGTTTCTAGAAGTATGTGATAAAGACTCCGGTGCAAATACGGGTAGGTTAGAATATGCGGAATTGATATTTACCGAAATACATTGTGAAGAACCCCAAAATGTAAGAATAAGTAGTGTGAATACTGCAAGTGTTACTGTAGAGTGGGACCCTATTCCGAATACAGATTTGACCATTGTAGAAGTACTTCCCCATGGAGTTGCCCCTAGCACAGGGATGACTTCTCTAAATGGAAATGCTTTTCAAACGAATAGTACATCGTCCTCCACAGCGCTTCAATTATTGGAAGATACATCCTATGATGTATATGTTAGAACTAGATGCCCGAACGGAGAATTTAGTAAAAATTCTTGTTTAGTATTTGTGCAAACAGAATGTACTACTCAAACGATAACAATACGAGATGATTTTGATAATAATAATCCGTGTATTGCTTCATGTGGTCAAAATTGCAACATACAAGGTACATGGCAAAATGCCGCAAATGATGACTTTGACTGGTCTATCAATTTTGGTTCAACACAAGCAAATGGCTCAGGTCCAAGCTCGGACGTGAGTGGATTTGGGAATTACTTATACGTGGAGACCAATGGAAATGATTGCCGGTTCAATAATGAGGCGATCTTGGAAACAAAATGTCTCCAGATTTCAGCTAGCCAAAATAATTGCCATATGTCGTTTTTCCATAACATATTTGGAAATGACACAGGCTCGTTGCGATTAGAAATTTTGCCCCAAGATGGTAGCAATCAATGGCAAAGTGTATGGTTTGAAACAGGAACAAACGAAAACCTTTGGTTTAGAAATTATATTGATCTAAGAAACTACGATGGACAAACTGTTAGAATGAGATTTGTAGCATCAGGCGCAACAGGGAATAGAGGAAATATTGCTTTGGATGAAATTTCTTTCTATGGTGCTCAACCTAGTGGAAGTGCTTCTTTTGTCCATTGGAGAGATGCAGATGGGGATGGCTTTGGAAACAATACAGAGTCGCTCACGCTTTGCTCTTCAATAGCACCCACCGGTTTCGTGAGTAATAATTTAGATTGCAACGATTTTGACATCAATGCCTTTCCTGGTGCTCCTGAGATAGGATGCAATGGAATAGATGAAAACTGTAATGGGATGGCTGATGACAATAATGTCAGTGAGCCTAGTGCTCCTCTGCAAGCAGTATGCTCTGGTCAAAGTCTAGTGCAAGTTAATAATGGTTTGGAAGTTAATTGGTATACTGATTTTAATCAACAAAATTTTCTTGGAACAGGAAATCCATTTCCTGTTGATTTAGAAAGTGGCTTTCAAGTCTTGTACGCTCAAAACATAGCACGGAATGGACCAGGGCTGAGAATTACAGAGGCTAGTTTGCAGTTTCCGTTCGAATTAGAAATACAAAGTATTGGAGTATCTGGCATTTACCAAGATTGGAAGATATATGTAAATAACGTATCGAGTGGTAATGGTATAAATACTTTTAATGCCGATCCATGGGCATTACATGCATTAGAAGGAGGCGCCATTTTAATAAGAGACAGAAATGAATGGGATATACCAATATTATGGAACAGTGCTCGACCTGGATGGGTCTTGCTTATTGATGACCAAGGAACGGTGCAGGATGCAATGTTTTGGAATTGGTCAGATTCAGAAATGGCCTCTTTACAATTGAATCTTGACGGAAGAAACTATACGATGGATGATATACCATGGACGGGTTCTGCCATAAATGTTAATGGATGCGGGGGGTCAATTTCCTTAAGTGGTTCTTTTGAATCTAACTCCAGGGCGGATTATGCATGCGATGTGATAGAAAGTATCGGTATCGAAAACCCACTTTTGGATTATGAAATAGTATGCTCTAGTGGACTTATTTCTGTTCCAATCAATGTAGATCAGGCACCGGTTGTAAATTTTGTTTTAGACAATGATCCTTGTGATATTGGTTCTGTATCTTCTGGAATAGATTTGTTGATAGACGACGGTGTTGGACCTTTTAATTATCAATGGAGTAATGGTTCTACAGTCCAAAATCAGAATAACCTTTTACCAAATTCTTATAGTGTGACGATTACGGGGGGCAACGGTTGTCAGACCATTCTAGATAATATTACAGTCGGAGTGAATTCTTCAACCTTAGGTGTATTTACAAAAGAAGTGCAGGATGTGACTTGTGCAGGAGCAGAAGATGGTGTTGTAATTGTAGAAGTAAATGGAGGCGCAGCGCCTTTTCAATTCAATTGGGAGGTAGGAGTTGCGCGAGAAGATATTTTTCAAAATACCGATACTTTAAGAGGCTTACCAGAAGGTAATTTTGCTGTTACGGTTACAGATAATAATGGATGTGTTAGTATGACAGATTTTGCGGTAAAAGAACCGCAAGAAGTAAATATTAATGTAGATACTCAAACCCCTACATGTCAAAATTCGTTTGATGGAATCATAACCCTAGAAACAACTGGAGGAAGTGAGCCATATAGTTATGTATGGAGCAATGGAAACACATCGAGGTCGAATGAATTTCTTTCTTTTGGAGAATATAGCGTAACGATTACGGATGCGAATGATTGTGTATTGATTTCTGAACCTATTCCGCTTACCCCTGTAAATGATACTATTGTTTTAGATGAATTGATCATTCAACAGGCAGATTGTATGACGAACATGAATGCTTTCATTGAGACTTCTTTTTCTGGTGGTGTTGGTGAATTGAGCTATGATTGGGATACTGGAGATTCTACCTCAAGTCTTTATAATGTTGAACCTGGTACTTATAATCTTGTCGTAACGGATGAGTTAAATTGTGAGTTCACCCTGCGTGATCTCGAGATTGAAAACAACCAAAGTTCACCAATCGAGCTTACATACAATTTTACCAATACAAGCTGCAATGGGAAATGTGATGGAGTAGTATCTACTAGCCTTACTGGTGGAGACCCTCCTTATAGTTACAGTTGGTCTACTGGAGATACTACTACAACTGTGTTTGGCTTGTGTTCTGGACCTGTAGGATTGACGATAACAGATGAAATAGGGTGTCAAAGGATTTTTGATAATGAGATCATAGTTGGGTTTGAACCCACTATGTTTGTTTCGAGCGCATCAGTGGATTCGATTACATGTTTCAATGATGATAATGGAATTATTGATATAGAAATTTCTGGGGGAGCGGCTCCATATACATTTGAGTGGAATTTAGTAGATGATACTACTGGGTTTATTGATGGCCTCTTTCCTGGAATATATGAAGCAACTGTCACCGATAATGAGGGGTGTCAATTCAATATAGATCCAATTGAGATTAAGCAACCAAGCATTATTTTTCTGGATAGCGTTTTTGTGCGTCCAACTAATTCAGGTGAGCAGAATGGAAGAATAGAAATCTTCTTAATTGGAGGTCGTGGCAATTTTGACGTGACTTGGTTTAATGCTTCAGGGGTAGAAGTAGGAAGTGGATTAGTCTTGGATAATATAGCGATTGGTAATTATTCCTTCATCGCAGTTGATGAAGGTGGATGCCCATTTGAAGAAAGAGATATAGTGGTTGATTTTTCAACAAGTACCTTAGAAGCGGAGTCTATATCTCAGTTTACTGTCTTTCCAAACCCGTCTACTGATAAAACAAACTTTCATGTAGATTTCAACAGACCTCAAAAAAATATTGAGTTAAAAGTATTAAACCTTTCGGGTCAACTTATTAGCAATTCAAGTATACAATCCGGAAGCACAGTCAGAGAATCAATGTCTCTTAAGGAAATTGTTCCTGGCGTGTACTTTGTATCTATTTGGATTGAAGGACAGTTTGCTTCGCGCCGTAGATTTATAGTGCAATAATTTCTCCTCCTTTAAATCCACTAGTTTTCATAGTGGACCACTACTTTAATTTTCAACGATGGTAAAAGTTGTTCTTCTATTCGCTTGATGCTCTTCGTCAGTGCAAGAGCTACAAGCACAATCGATCGCAAGTTTAGTCTCGCCGTATCCAACGGCAGAAAGTCTAGATTCTTCAATTCCTTGTCTGATTAGATATTCAATAGCAGATTGAGCACGTTTTTGAGACAAGTTTTGGTTGTATTGGTCTTGTCCTTGGCAATCAGTATGTGAATTGAGTTGAATTTTGATATTTGGATTTTGGTTTAATGTAGTGTACAACTCATTCAAAGTAGGTTCTGCATCAGGTCGAATATCCCATCTATCGAGATCATAATAAATATTGTCCAAGACGATTTCCTTATTAGTAAATATTTTATCTAAGATGATTTCTACCTCGAATTCTTGGGTAGGATTGCTAGGTACTTTTCCTATTCCTTTACTACTAAACCGATTACTATTGTTTAGATATCCATTTTTAGAGCCAAAGAAATAATAGTCCGTTTCTTCTTCCAATTCGATGGAGAAAAATCCAGATTCGTCTACGGTTACTTTATCAATGCTTTTTCCATTTACATTGATGTCAACCTGTGCGCCAGATATAGGCCGTCTACCGATAGATTTACTATTCGGGTTATTGGGGTCTTGAAATATTTGTTCTACAACGTACCCGTTGAGAATCAATTTATAAACGATTTCTTTTGGTTTAGGAGCGGCAACAGTTGTGTCTACTTCCACAATTTCTTTAGGTGGTACAACTACTTTGGTGAACTTATAAATATCATCTGAACCATTGCCACCATCTCTAGAACTGCTATAATATCCGTGTTGCAAATCTGGTGCTTTGACAGGATTGATATAGTCTACTACTAAGCCAAAATCATCTGCAGAAGAATTAATAGGGGGTAGTAAGTTTTGAGCTGGCGTCCATCTTTTGCCGTTCTGAATATACGTTTTGTAAATATCTAGTCCACCCATACCCGTATGACCATCACTTGCAAAGTAAAGGGTATCTCCATCTGCAAAGGGGTATTTATCATCCATTTCTGTGTTGATGGCGCGACTCAGTAATTTGGGCTCTGACCATCCTTCGGCTGTTTTAGTAGTCAAGTAGATATCATAGCCTCCCCAACCATCTGGGTCATTAGATGAAAAGTAAAGCGTGTTGTCGTCCTTGCCAAAACTAGGATGACCATAGTTGATTAAAGGCTTCGTGAAATTGAGCATTTGAGGCTCACTCCATTCATCGTTTTCAAGGGAACTAGTCATCAATTTGCAGTATTTATCATCCTTGTCTAGTGAGAAGCAGCGACTAAATATAATAGTAGAAAAGTCGCTATTGAATGTTGCAGTACCTTCATTACCCTCCGTATTGATAAGCTTATTAAATTCTTTGGAATCGAAACTATTTTTGTCAAATATCCAAAGGTTAGAGAATGGGTTTCCTGTCCAATTGTAGGTTGCTGCTTCACCACTTGATTTACGGTCTGATGT
>CAYZUW010000058.1:0-15163 GCA_964481325.1 uncultured Saprospiraceae bacterium | reverse complement strand
AATATATACTTCACCCCCATTTTTAAAATATACTTGTCACCAATCACCCATTTTACATTACACATAAAATGATATATACAGAATGGCCCTATGCATCTCTTTGCATATTATCAATATATACAATATTATTAATAGTAATATTGAAAAGGAACTCATATGGGTTTGAATAGATTTGAATCATCAAGTCACAGTTTATCTCATTTCACAGAGTAATGGGGTTTAAATACACTACATAATTGTATGGATAAAAAAAGTTATGCAAATCCATTTAGTATTATGTTGTTAAATAAAGTTTTCAAATTTTTACTTGTTATAGTTTTAGGCTTACAGTTTCAATTGACAATAGGTCAAGTTGAGATATGCTTTAATAGAATTGACGATGATGGTGATGGTGCCATTGATTGCCAAGATTCAGATTGTGAAACTTTTGACTTTTGTTTTGAATGCGATGAACGTTTCTACCAAATAATTAATAACAGGTTTCTTGCGACCCTGGATATTGAAAATCAATTCTACACAGATATTTTCAGATTAAGCGGGATCAATTCCATAAACGGCGCGGCAATGAATCCAGTCGACGGTCACGTATATGCCTCTGCCATTTCAAATGGTCAACACTTATTGATACTAGTAGGGAATAATGGGGCGCTCGGAAGTCTTGGATTAGTGCTCCCAGGGAACTCTGTTTATTTTATGGCAACAATCGATGATGCTGGAATTTTGTATATGGCTAACCAATTAGATAATATAATTCGAATAGATTTGAATCAAGAAAATCTAATGTGGGAAGATACCGGTATTCCTTATCCAGGGGGTTCAGATTTTGCATTTCATTATTCTGATAATAAACTTTATAGCGTAGGAAATGATAACAGACTGATACAAATAAATCAAAATACTGGTGAAGTAATTTATAGCGACCTCATAGGTCCCATCAATAATGATAATGGATTCTATGGCTCAGTATGGGCTAATCGTACTGGCGCTTTATTTGCTGCCAATGGTATATCTGGTAAAATATACTCTATAGATATAACAACTAACATAGCTACAGAAGTATTGAACGCTACTGCAAATTTGAGTTCGAGCGATGGATTTAATTGTGGTTCGGCATTACCGCCATTCGAAATAAACTGTGATAATGGAATCGATGATGATGGTGATGGTCTTATAGATTGTGAAGATCCAGATTGCTTGAATTCAAATATATGTCTAGTAGAAATCTGCAATAATGGAATCGATGATGATAGTGATGGCTTTATTGACTGTGAAGACGCAGAATGTCAGCAAATCACAAGCTGCATAGAAATCTGCGATAATGGAGTAGATGACAATGGAGATGGTTTAATCGATGGAGAAGATCCCCAATGTAATACTAGTCAAGGAAATGACGGAGGTCTAGAAAGTAATAGCAGACTAGGTTTAGCAATAGCAAAAAGGAATTTTGTTAGAAAAAAACAAGATCTTGGAATTGAAGATTATCCTACCTTTCAGCAAGGAGATATAAACTCTAATCAGAGAACTGGCTTTGATATGTCTATATTCATACCAACAGATGTATTACCTGAAACTATAGCTCAAGTTACTTCACCAGAAGATCTCATTCACATTACTAATGCAACTGAAGTATTTAGTGCCGATTATATTAGTGGAGATCGAAGGCTTGCAACAGTTTTATTACTGAAAACAGAAAATGAAACTTACGAGCATTCAAAGTATATCTGCGATAGATTGGATGGAGCACAAATAAAAGATATTTCTACTTTATTCTATGACGGGAATCAACTGATTGTGGTAGAGCTATTGCAAGCGAATGGGAATGTAGAATATGCAGTTTCCTTTGCCATGTACATTGATGAAAAAGGTGCACATATTGAAAATCATTGGTTGAAAGAATATTATACCAACAATCCTGAGATATATAATTTCCAAATTTGGACTAATGGAATGGAATCTTTGATCAAATTGCTAGAAGGTACTTTTGATAGAATAGATCAACATAGTAAAATCGCTTCTATAGAAGTAAGTAATGCACCAAAAGTATTTGTAAGTCATGGTAGTATCGTAAATGACAAACTGAATCTGTATCTGGTTAACAAAAATAAAAGTCAGCATGCCATCTTAGAAGGTAAAAAGTCTGCGACAGAATTGGATGATGCTAAGGATGTAAAATTAGATTATACACTAAACGATACACATAGAGATATGATTAGTATAGACATGAAAGATGTCTATGATATTGGGTGTAGAATCTCTACAGAGCATGGTGCTATGGATGATTTATTTTTTGCAGATGGGCCATGGGGTACAGAATTTGACGAATCCAAAAACGAAGTCAATTTTTACGAAATCACTGGCTCAGACCCTGTTGAGGACAATACTATTTACTCCTTGAATAGAAATATAAAACTGGAGGCAGAACTAAATACCTCTATAAATATTTTTAGAGGATTAGGTCCAAAATTTAAACCAGTTGATCTTGATGAGTATAGTAATTTTGCGTTTGACGCATCTGGGCAAGCTATTGTAAATGTCGTTATGGTAAAAGAGAATATTGTGTTGTGGGAAGAACAACCAAGAGTTACTATACAACTTACTGAAGAGGAAAGAAAATATACACTAGCCAAATCACAGTTCTTGTCAGAAGAAGATTTTGATTGGAAAGATGTAAAGATGGTCGTTTTCGAAATATTAAATTACGAAGAAGAATCCCAATCAATCCAAGTGCAATTAAATAACCTAAACTTTAATAATGGTCAGTTAACAACTTTAGGCGTAGATCCAGCAATTGGTGAATTATTTATTCAACCCAATCCGTTTACTAATACTGCTCAATATTTCATAAAATCGGGAATCGTAACCGATTATCAAATGAAGTTGACGGACAGCTCAGGTAGATTAATATCAAAAGGCAGTGGAACATTAATTCCAGGTTTGAATTCATTTGATTTGACAAGAAAAAACAATATGGTTCCTGGCATATATTTTATCCAAGTAATCGCTGGGGATGGACAAATATATACCAATAAGGTAATCATGAATTGATGAATATAGATGGCGAAAGTCATAAAAGATATTTTGCAATGGATGAATTATAGAGGTGTGTTTTACACGATGAGTAAAGCCACCTCTTATCCTCACTTACCAAGGTTATAAATTATAGCGATGGTATTAAATTTTATGAAGTGCAAATAGGAAAAAAGGTTATATTAGGAATCATCTTATGCTTTGGTGTACAACTTGGATTTTCGCAAGTGAATATGCAAGAAGGATTTGATTTGCTAGAAGGTGGAGAATTTTCAGAAGCAAAAACCTTTTTTGAGCAAATTCTAGAAATAGAACCCAATAATAAAACAGCAAAAATTTGTTATGCTAGAGCATTAGGATTATCCGGTAAAAAGGCAGAATCCCTTAAAGAGTTTAAACACTTACAAACTCACTATCCAGGTGACTTTGAAATACTACTCAACTTGGCTGAATCTTTTATGTGGAATGAACGATACGGAGAAGCATCTCAACTATACAAAGAACTTCTCAGTATTGATCCAAATAATTTTGTAGCCAACCTAGGCTATGCAAACGCGAATGCATCGCTTAAAAATAACAATACTGCATTGGAGTATATAGATAAATCTTTAGCAGTAGAACCTAAGAATCAAAATGCCATAATAAGCAAGAAATACATCCTATTGGCTATATCTTCTGAATATAGAAACAAGTTGAGCTACGATACTTCTATGATGCATCTAGATACAATTTTATCAACTCATCCTGATGACAAAGAAGCATTGTTAAACAAAGCCGTAAATTATCTATGGATGGGTAAACCTCATAAAGCCAACAAAATTTATCAAGAAATCATAGAAAAAAATATAGAACCTTTAGAAGGGAATATTGGATTATCTTATACAAATGTACTATTGCACCAAAAAACGCAAGCGCTCAATTATGCTGAAATAGCATTGCTTATAGCAGAGAACCCTAATGTTTCAGAAGCAAACAAAATTAGAGCTGGTGTAAATATGGTCAATGCCCTAGGATTTGATAGAAAATATTCGCAAGCCCATGACATGATTGATACATTGATGCTGGCATTCGGTGAAGATCACAAAGATTTGATCCTAGCGAGAGGGAGAATGTATGTCTGGGATAATGAAACGGAGAAAGGATTAAAGTATTACAATTTCTTAGATAGTACCTATGCACCTTCATTTGAAGTTAAAATGGGTTTAGCTGAAGCTATGAGGGGTGAAAAGAAATTCAAAAAAGCAGTTGCCTACATTGATCAGGCATTAGAAATTGTTCCTAATCAGCCTGATGCTTTAAAACTAAGAGAAATGGTAAAGGACGAATATCGTCCTAAATTAACTGCAGACTATATGTATGCACAAGATATTGGTGACAATTTTGCTTATGTCAGTCAAGTTAAATTCGAAGTTGGGAACAATGGACGATTTAGGTCTTTTTTTCACTATACCAATAGAAGACTGGAACAGGTGACAGAAGCTAACTCTGCTCATATAAATAGCTTAGGTATTGGGACAAAATTTCAAGCTAATAAAAAACTAAGCTTCTTTGCTCAGGTCACCCCATTTCAAAGTAAAGACGGCGATGGCTCATCAATTGGTCAAGGTGTGCTATTGAATACTGGTCTTCAATATGAAATAAATAAGAGTCAGTCTACTGGATATTCATTCTCACAAGAATTACATAATTACAATGCGGATTTACTCAGAGCCAATATCACCATGAGTAATCATGCTTTCTTTTATCATATTAGGACTCCATATAAGGTAAATTTGTACACTCAATTTATTACAACAAGTCAATCGGATGGTAACTTGAGAAATCTCCTATATGCATCCTTATATTATAATTTGTCTGAAATACCTTATATAAAATTTGGAGTAAACTACAGTGTTATGACTCATAGAGAACAATTTCCAAATTTATATTTTAGTCCAGATTATTTTCAAAGCATAGAAGGTTTTGTAAATATCACCAATATTGAAAGGCGGAAAAATAAAATAATCTATGATATCACTGTCGCATTTGGTGAGCAAACTACGCGAGAAACACCAAGTGAATTCACAAGAAGAATAGACGCAAAACTAGGATTCAGGTTTAATGAAAGCAGCCATATACTCGGATACTATAGGCATAGTAATGCTTCTCAAACCACTGTAACAGGATTTAGCTATACTGCTATAGGCGTACAAGCAGTGTATACTTTAGGTAAGAATAAGAAAAAATAAATCATCATGCTTACTATAGAAAACAACACATTTTCAGAGCAACAAATCATTAAGTTGAGAGGAGAATTAAGCGGTATAAATGCTTTGCAATTTAGAGATAAGGCATCAACAATTGTGAAGATAAAGCAAGGAGAATTACACTTAGATATAAGTCAAATAAGCAAAATGGATTTGACTGGCTTCAACTCTGTAGTCATGCTCAAAAAAGAAACTGGACGTAAAAATATATCCTTTTTGCTAATAGCTGATACAGATAATCCCATACATGAATTTATACACTTAAGCAAATTGCCATTTCATTGCGTAAGTAGTTCATCAAATTAAGTGAGAATTTATGAAAAAATGGATTGACAGGTTTGGTGAAGGTGGTTTTCTTTTTATAAGTACTTTAATTGTGAATATAGGTAATTATGGACTCAATTTAATACTAGGTCGATTCTTAGGACCTGAAGAATTTGCAGCAGCTAACATCTTAACTACTATCGTATTAATTTTGTCTTTTATTGCATTAGGATTCCAATTAGCTACGGCTAAATTTGTAGCCTCGTATAAAGCACAAGAACTACAAGATAAAGTAGATTCTTTTATAACGTGGATAAAAAAATCAGCGCTTATATTCTCTGTAAGTATTTCATTTATACTTATCTTATGTCAAGAAGCTATACGATCATATTTGCATTTCGCATCTAGTGGGCCTCTAATTATGTTATTTGTAGCCATACCACTCTATATAGATATGAGTGTATCGAGAGGATATTTTCAAGGAACAAATCAATTTAAAAAGTTGGCATATACCTATATAGCAGAAATGTTAGCAAGATTGCTAGTAACAGGTGTACTTATATATATTTGCCTCTTTTTACATCAGACTTGGGCTATTGAAGCTATAGCCGTAGGCTTTATAGCTGCTTTTATGGCAGCTGCTTATTTTGGCAAGGTACAGACTTTCAACATTTTTAGATCTTCTAATTTTGCACAGTCGAAGAAAGTATTTTTATTCTTGGGAGTGGTAGCAATGTATGAGTTTAGTCAAATTATAATTAACAATAGTGATGTTATTTTGGCGAAACATTTTTTTGAAAACAAAGAAGCTGGATTATATGCTTCTTTAGCACTGATTGGGAGGGTAGTTTATTTTGCTACTTGGACAATTGTTACCCTTTTATTTCCAATGGTTATAGAAAAAGAAAAGAAAGGAGAGCCTCATGCACATTTATTTTGGTCTTCTCTTGGGATAGTATCATTATTTGGGATACTCACAACTATGGGGTGTTTTTTCTTTGACCATTTGATTGTATCCATATTGTTTGGTGAGGCATATTTGAGCACTGCTCCTTTACTTTGGAAGTATGCGGTAGCCACTACACTATTTTCTTGCGCCAATGTATTTGTATACTATCATATGTCATTGGAAAATTATACTCCAGTATTTATTTCCTTAGGCATAGGTTTATTGCAGATTTTAGGAATTTATCTTATACATCAAAATATGGAAGCGATAATCAAAGTTCAGATAGTATTGATGACAAGTATGTTTATCATACTCGGTATTTATCAATGGATGTATTCCCTTAAAAAACAAAAGCTCAAGCAAAAACTAAAGGCGAGCCTCATTTTAAAAACTGATATATCTTAAATATGGAAACTACTCAATATAAGTCTCAAAATATAAATGGAGGTTTAGCCCATGAAGGCAAACAAACATTACACAAAAAACAAGGCCTAGCAAATTCAAAAGCCCTAAGAATTGCTATAGTATCTCCTTATCCACCGAGTAAAGGAACTCTTAATGAATATGCATTTCATTTAGTAGAGCAGTTTAAACAGAAAAGCGAAATCAAAGAAATACATTTGATAACTGACATATTACCTAATAATGAAAGTTATCCATCTGAAGGACGTCCTCAACATATATACATACATCCAGTATGGTCTTTTAATGATAAAAACACAACTATAAATATAAGAAAATCTATAAAAATTATTCGCCCTGATGTAGTGCTCTATAACTTACAGTTTTTATCTTTTGGTGATAATAAGGTAGCGGCCACTTTAGGTTTGCTAAGTCCATTAATCAGTAGATGGGAAGGGATTCCTTCGATGGTCTTATTGCATAATATAATAGAAACAGTAGACTATAATTCTGCTGGAATTACATCAAGTAAATTAATGACAAGTCTTTATGATTTTATAGGTAAGCAAATTACAAAAGTAATTCTTTCAGCAAATATCGTTGGAGTTACTATTCCCAAGTACGTTAAAATTCTAGAAAAAAAATATGGTTGCAAAAATGTGGCTTTACTGCCGCACGGTAGTTTTGAATCAAGCGTTATTCCAAACTTTGAGCACAATCCCAAAAAAAGAAATATTTTAACCTTTGGAAAATTTGGAACCTATAAAAAGGTTGAAAATCTAATAGAAGCAATGATTATAGTACGTGAAGAGACTTCTTTAGATATTGAATTAACCATAGCTGGAACAGATAACCCTAACGTAAAAGGGTACTTAAAAAGTGTAAAAGAAAAATACAGTAATGTTAAAGGAATTCATTTTACTGGCTATATAGAAGAAGAAGAGGTGCCTTCTCTTTTTTCCAATAGTACTATTGTCGCCTTTGATTATACAAGTACTACAGGGAGTTCAGGTGTATTACATCAAGCTGGAAGTTATGGAAAGGCAGTAATGCTGCCTAATATTGGTGATCTTAAGGAGTTAATAACAGAAGAGGGGTTTTCAGGAGCGTATTTTCAACCAAACGATATCTCAGAAATGGTTTGCGCAATGAAAGACCTACTTTGCAAAAATGAGTATAGAATAGATATCGCAAAACAAAACTATGCTGCAGCAAATGGATTAAAGATTTCAGATATAGCAGATTGGTATATTATGCATTTTAACCAATTGGTTCAAGCATAAACTGAGAATAATTATTTTTTTTCATGTGGAGCAAAAATATAATAAGAAGGTTTCTTTTTCCCATTTTTATCTAATAATCCGAAATACTTCTGCTTATTATGTGCCCACTTCTTATATCCAAATACTTCTGTCGGAATATCATCAAAATCATGTAAAGTCCAAAGTAAGTAAGGTAGGTTATTTATCTCCATTTCTTTTTTCATTTCGTAAAGATAGTCTCGCTGTTCTTCTTTGGAATATCCAACAGGATAATACCATTTTCTATTAGAAGGGATACCAAATTCTCCTAGTAGTACGGGTTTCTTCACAGCCCTTTTTAATTTAAGCATATCTAAAGTTAAAGACTTAGGATCCCTATAATAATGATAGCTCACAAAATCTAACTTATCTGCCAATAATACTGCTGCTTCAGGACTAGACCATCCAATAGTAATAAGATGATTAGGATCATACTCTCTCGCTTTTTCAATCAAATAATCCAACCATCGTAATACTTTCTTCTTTCCTACACGATTAAAATCTAAATCTGGTTCATTTTTGAGATCATAAGCTAATAATGCAGAATGATCTTTGAATCGAGTGAGTACCCCTTCAAGTTGTCTTTCAGACTTTGGATAATAAGATAAATCAAAACTTACTGGAAAATCAAATAAAGTAATAATCACATCAATACTCAAAACTTGGCATTCATCTAACAATAACTCAAGTTTGTCTAGCATTACTTCATATTGTAATCCAGGTACTACCCCTTCACTAGGAACAAAAACTCGAATTGTATTCATTCTCATGTTTTTGATTATCGTTAAATCTTTTCGAAGAGTTTTTAAGTCAAAATCTGGCCAAAAGTTTAACCATGGAGAAGATTGATTGTAATAATTAAGCCCTCTAACTCCATCAATCTTTGAAGAGTTAATATTTTTTGCACTAGGAATTTTTAAAATTTGACCAACCGAGAGCTTATTATTTTTAATACCATTAGCTTTTCTTAATTCTGCGGGCTCAATTTTATAGTCCTCTGCGATTGTATAAATGGTTTCATTTTCTCCGACAATTTTCTTTTTAGTGGACAATCCTCGCGTAACCCTTGGCGTCACTAGGACAATTTTTTTTCTTGTTTTATTGGGTTCTTTAACTCTAAGGTGACTACAAAGTTTTATATCTGAGGTACCTTTCATGTTATTCCATTGCATAATTTGTTTAATAGAAACCTTGTACTTTTTGCTGAGTCTATATACTGTTTCCCCTTTTTTAATCTTATGAAATCCCGGAAGAGCTTTTGTATTACATGAAATTTTCGGACTATTAATATTAGACTCTGTTTCAGTATTGACAAAAGTAATCAGAGAATCAAAAACAAATTTAGGCCCGGGGTCATTAGCGAAAGTAGGTGAAACGAATTCATTTTTAATTTCTTTCATGTGCAATATTCGCCACTTACCATCGGTTAAAGTCATGACTACTTCATAGCTTTTATAAATTTCTTCTTCGTAGAGTAACTGTTTTTTCTTGAATACTTTTCTTTTGATTCTTACATTTGAATCTTTGAAAGCAAGCACCTGCTTGTCAATAGAATATAAGTGTACATCAATGTTATGCTTCAAGTCTACTCTATCTTCAGTATAGTCATAATCTGAATTGATTAGGAGTTCAATTTCTTTGATCTGATTTTCGGAGAAAAAGTCTTCTAATCCTACCTTTGATTTTTTACGCAACGCTTCATTTAGAAAATACCACGCATTTTGATAAGCTTCAGTAATTTGGTTTTTGTCAAAATCTTCTAATAGTCTTCCATTTGGTTTTTCAGGTTGATCCCATTCTATTTTTGGAACATGATAAACCGTGCTGTATTGAGCGCCTTCTTGCTTTTCTACTGAAATGAGCTCAGTGTGACTAAAAATTACGAATAAATTGGCAATTAAAGACAAGAATATAGCTAGCGACACCAGACACAATAGCCTTGTCGCCACAACTCTTACTATATTTTTCTCTACTACCATTAGTAAATCAACTTAACTTTAATATTATTAATCGTCACTTCCGAAATCAATTCATCCGCTTGCAAGGCTTTAGCGGGAATTGCTACTCGCGCATACCCATTTTCGATGATACTTTCTCTAAAAAATCTATTATTAAACATAATGTTTACCTGTGTCCCATCCGCTATATATTGATCCAAAGAACCGATTACTGGACCAATAACTAAATTGTTTTTTTCTATTCTTAAAGGAATTGATTCTATATTGTCTTCAAAATTCAAATATACTTCATTGCCTTTTGCCGCACCCGAAATAGAAACGGTCCATTGCGCAGCTTCTTTCGGGTTTTCAATAAACACGGTAGCAATTCCGCTTACAGTGTATGCTTGATATTGAGCTTTAACTTTATCGTTCTCATACACTACAAATATCACACTACTACCATCTGCGATTATATTACCTTTTTCATCATAAATGACATCCGTATTTAGATGTACTAATTGTCGACTATCGCCATATGGATGCAATTCGACGATATTTATCTTAACCTCCCGCATGGGGCCTTGGCTAATAAATATCTCTTGCTCATCAATGTAACTATCTACGCACTTAGCACCTAAGATGACCTTTCCAACTTGCTTGTTATTTTCGATTTTGGTATAGGTTAATAGGTTATCAATATTTTTAGTCTCTTTTTGCGTACTTTGATTACTATATTTTGTACTGAAATCAACTTGATAAGTATCTTCCAAGGCATTTCCGAATTTATCGGTAGGAATAAGGCACAACATAGATTCCATCCTTTGATCTAAGGCTATTGTTTTTGGACCAATGTATGATTCAATCGTTCCTACAGGATGCAAACTTTCTACATAAGTATTCTCTTGACAAATTATTTTATCACAGTGAACAACTTTAACTGTAGCAAAACCACTATATATACTCAATGAATCGGGAAAATTAAAAAAGAACTCTTCACTAAATATAGTTTTATTAAAATACTTTGCGCCAAATTTACTATCCCAGATAATGAGTATATCTTCGTCCTTTAGATTTTCAGTGATGAGTTTGAATTTAATTTTATCCCCAGCTCGATACTGCTTAGCTAAATATGAAATTTCGCCTTTCCCTTTTGACATACAAGTAACTGCATCTACGGCGTCGATACTACAACCGCAAAGTAAGAACAGAATTCCGATACTTAAGTAATTTAAATTAATCATCAATTCAAATCAAAAACAAATCCATTCACATAGATTTTTAAAGTGCTTTTATCAATTTTATTTATTTTCATATCTCTTTCTACGCCTATATGATCTCCTATATCACTAAAATAATTTAGATGTTCTTTAGAGGTACCGTTTACAAATAATCGATCACTACTTCCTTTTTTCACTACGGTCACTTCATCTATTTTAGATTTCAAGGTGAAGTTTTTTTCTCTTTGAGGTCTTATCCCATTTTCCATAAAATTATCCTGAAGCCAATTCAGTTCTCCACTGGGCGCATATTCTGCCAATAATAATTGAGGAATACTGATTTCCTTGGTCCCATAATTTACAATAGCTCCTTTGAGTTCATTCCCTTTTATTGATAGGTCTTTGACTCCAGTAAGTTTATACATTTTTTGACCACTTACCATAGTCCTCACATATACATTAAAATTCACTGGCAGTTTATAAAATTCACTATTGTACCCTATTGAACTATCCAAGTATAAAACATCTCCATTATCCACGTCGGATTTATTCACAAAATCAATTCTAAAAGGAGTTTTTTCATTTGGCAAGAGCCTTCTTATAATTGCATTACCAGCATTGTATCGAGCGAGTGAATTACCTCGTTCATCTGTCAACAACCCATCTACAGTTATATACGTAGGAACGTTATCTATATTTTGGATTTCACCCACTATATGATATTGATTGTCCTTTTTTACCAAAGAGGCCTGGAGGATGTATGCCTCTGGTCTATCCAAAACATCTTCTCTTCTTGACAAAGATACGCTCGCTTCTCTTCTACCTTGATTGAAGAATGCTACATCAGGAACAGCGTAAAACTGATCAACAGGGATATCTTTTTCAATTTCTCTATGTTTTAGGTACCATCCTTTTTTTCTTTTTACTAACTCTATCTTTTGAACACTTTCATAGTTCATTAAGGAGGTAGTAGATATTAAGCTCACTTCCGCTATAGCATGATTCTTATCTTCATATTGTATATCTAAAATATTCAAAGAATCCAAAATAGAGTATGAAGCGAGTATTCCGTCTTCAAGAGAAAGTTCTAATAAATATTGGTCTAGTATGGGTTTTGTTTCTTCGTCAAGATATGAATATGCTTTTTTAAAGTCTTTAAAATTAAGTGCATCAAAGTAGGCATTTAATGCTTTTTTAGGAGTAGCATGACTATCTTGCTTTATAGCCACAAAAGATAAAAATCCAACCGATAATACAGATAGGAAAATCATCCATGCAGACTGTGTAAACCATACTGATTTGTTTTTAACCTCTTGGAGCGCTTTATTAGAGAATACGGTTAATTCAACATTTATTATTTTCCATTTTTTACGACTTAGATATCTTAAATATGTCAGAGCAGCAAAAAATAAACATAGCATTGGCAACACACCCCATAGAAATCTCTGTATAGCGGGAATATTCTTTCTAGGTAACAAATCTGGCAAAGTAGGTACATCTGGGCGTTCCCAAACTACAATATTGTTTTCAAGCTGTCCTATTTTATCCCAGCCCAAAAAAAACAACATAGGTTCGTAAAACTTATCATTAGCAAAAACATACTTTAGATTGAATTTTTCGGGAATGGTCAAAAATTGCCTCAACGAACTAATTCCTTCTTCTCCTTGGTATTTTGCATTTTCTAGTCTTTCAACTGCTCTTGAGGTCATCTCGGGTAGTCGTCGTGCACTATGATAATTTCCATCTACAGATAAAGCATCTGTATTAGCCGATAACCAAGCCATTTGATCTCCAAATCCAAGGGTAAGAAATCTCCAATTGCTATGCATATCTCTTTCCAAAAAATTAGCTATGGGTCTAGGATCTATTTCTTTTGGCTGAAAATCCTGAATGTACGTCGCATTAACTATCATGACGTTAACTAGAATTATACCTATCGAGAAAAACAGCAAGGTAAATCTTCTAAAACCTCTATTGTATTGAAATTTTTTGAGATCTCCTTGATATAAGCGATGCATAAATTCTCCAAAAAAAGGTATCGAGATAATAGTTGCCCAAAAGGTAAATCTATCTAGTGTAAGAATCTCAAAAGCAGTATCTCCTAAAATCATTCTTGGTATTGGAGTCGTCCCCCCTGTCCCTAAAACAAAAAGTAAGGTAAGAGATAAGCCAAGAAAAATATGACGTCTATGAAAAGAGCGTGCAAAAATATAAGGCAAAGCAAACAACATAATCCCCCACGGAATAATAAAGAAGACAATACCTAAATCGGGATTTTCAATAAAAGATTCTCTAGATCCATGAGGAATAGAAACCTGCGTAATAGGATCCGACTTAGTCCACAACCAGTAAGGCAATATCACTGTAATCATAATAGTGCCTATAGTAATACCAAAAAGTAGTAATCGTTTGAAATTGGTAAACACCTTAGCTACAAAATCTTTTATACTAACTTCTCCTACTCCATTCTTATCTATGCTACATAAATCAAAAATTGCCAATCCAATCACTGGAAATATAAAAAAGACCATCCCAAAGATAGTAGTGACGTGATGAGCAGCTGAGGTAACACTTAAAAAAGCAATTGCCAAACCTAAATGAGATTTCTTCTTAGTACAAATCCATTTATAGATTTCGGGACAAGCGTTTAGCAAAAATGCAATTCCAGTAATACTTGGTACTTGTCCAAAAATGTGTAAAGCTTCTATCAGACTTCCTGTAAATACTGTTAAAATGGCCGCTACTCCAGCAGCTTCCTTACTCACCCATAGCTGTGAAAAATTGTATATTCCTCTTACTAACCATAGCATCATCAGTACCGCCCAAAGATAAAAGGCCAATTTGAGCCCAATTGCAAACGATAATAAGGCCACAACTTGATGCACTAGAGGCGGGTAAGAGGTGATATTAAATCCTGTATACCAGCGATAGTCCCAATTGTCAAACCAGCTTTCTGCATAATGATCGGCAAAGAAAATATGCACATAGGCATCATACGTTTGATCAAACGTAAAAAAATTAGTTGTGGCATGTAATACCAATACCAATAGTAAGGCAATAAAATAATATGTCCTTCCTCGATGCAATCTTAATCAAATAAAAATTTGTTACTTAATACTTCTGTCTATTCTATTACGTATTGGGATTCTGAAAGATATACATAGTTTTAAAAAATATGCGTTCAAAGGCGGTTTGAGCGTCAATTTCATGTTATTTGGCAATAAACTTGAAATATTGTTAGTGTTCCCCCTATTATTTTAACCAAATACCCTCCATGATGATACTAATTTATTATGGAAAATGCGATAATAGTCCCATGTTATAACGAAGCAGGTAGGTTAGACTTAGACGCCTTTCAGGAGTTCCTCAACCAAAATGACAACTATTCTATTTGTTTTGTCAATGATGGAAGCTCAGACAACACCTTAGAAGTACTTAAATCCTTTCAAGCGAACTGCTCTAGCAGAGTACATGTGTACGATGCTCCAAAAAACAATGGTAAGGCGGAAGCTATCCGTTCTGGCGTAAATTATATGTTAGAAAATTCACAAGCTCGTAAAATCGGCTTTATGGATGCCGACTTAGCCACAGGATTTGAAGACTATGAAAACTTAGCAGATTCTTTAGAAGACGATATTGATACGGATGGTATGGTTATCGGCTCTAGGACTCGAGTCAATACTGCCCATATTCAGCGATCTGCTTTCAGATCTGCCAGTAGTAATGCTTTCAATATAGTAATCCAATGGATAATAGGATTAAAAATAAATGATACACAATGTGGTGCAAAAGTATTTAACCGTAATGCAGCAAATAC
>CAYZUW010000057.1:0-15175 GCA_964481325.1 uncultured Saprospiraceae bacterium | reverse complement strand
AAATGTAAAAGTGTAGGCAAGATTCAATTCTAATTTGCGAGCTCTATTATGGAACTTGATATTGGTTAACAAAATTTATTCTATTTTTTTGCGCGAACGATAGGAACGATATGGAGTGCGCTAGAAGTGGACTGAGACCTTGGCTAATGCTGACTCCGACGATTGGAGGAGACGGCAGTAGACAATTTGGTCGAAGCCACTTATAGAGTGCTACATACAAGTGGATAGCGTGGTGTGCGTGGATGAGAAGTCGAGCACGCGCCTTACTACTAAAATAACTAGATCCAATCCATATTACATGAGATATACTCTATACTATCTACGGGGTGTTTCGTGCAAAGGGCCCCATAACAATCTTCCGTAAATGATAAATCTGTGAGGTGCCAATCTTGCGCATCAAATTGGACGTGGCTAATCAAAGGGTCTAGATGCAGCTTATGTAATTCTGCCAAAGTCTTACCAGAGGCTTTAATGATGGACTCTTTGCGGCACCATAGTTTGTAAAACAAATCTGGGTAAGAAGGGTCTGTCTGGATGGCCTCCCATTCAGATTCGGTGAAGTTTTGTTTTAAGTGGGGTAAGTGGAGTTGTTTCTTGCACTCGACGTCGATACCGATCTCACCTATGGACGAAAGAGCGCAAACGGCTAGACGCTGGCTGTGTGAGATATTGAAAGCAATGTCTGTAAGGATGGGCTTGCCGTTAGGAAGATAGGACATCTGTGATAAATCAGTTTGCTTACCTAAGTGTTGTAGTCCTTGCGACATTAATGATCTTCCTTGTAAGTAGTTAAAGGCGCTCCGTTTTGACTTGTATCTAGAGGCTCTATCATGCATATAATCAGGGACTTGAGCTAAGATATCAGGCAGAGATGCTTGAAGCATAGCCTCTGTCAACGCATGATGAAATATGTGAATATTAGTCTTCAAATGAATTTAAATGTGCTTAAAGGTATGGAATTAAAATAGTTTTACTACTTTTGGTACTGAGAGAACTAAAATATTACCACTCTTACAAGTTGGATTATTTTTTTATATGATAACGAGAGAATTAATAGTAGATACGGCACTCCGAATGTATACCAGAAATGGTGTAAAATCCATCACGATGGATAAAATTGTGAAAGAATTGCACACTTCGAAACGCACACTATATGTACACTTCGAAGATAAAAATGCTATCGTGAAAGCTTGCCTTGTCGCTTATAATCTCCAAGCGAGTATAGAAAATGAAAAGATAATCCGTAGCGCTGAGAATGTAATAGAAGCAATGGGAAGGTTGCACCAAGTTATCTTAAATAGAGCGCATGAGGTGAACCCGAATTTTTTTGCCGATATCGCCAACTATCATCCAGGTCTACTCAACGAGTCTTACAAAGAAACAGGAGAATTTGCTCATAAACAATTGTTGCACATAGCGCAATGGGGAATTGATGATGGTATTTTTCATGAGGAGTTGGACATAGAGGTAGTGGGTAAGACGGTGGGCATTATGCTCAAGTTGCTGAATGATCCACGCATATTTCCTGTAACCGAATTTAGTAAAGAAAGATTGACCTTTGGTATACTGGTTCCTTATTTAAGAGGATTGTGTACTGCAAAAGGTCTGAAACTAGTAAAGATACAAGAAGAGCTATTTCGAGTATCTATATAAAATGAAATAATGAATATAAACAGTTCACTGCAGAAAACCCCCATCGCCGTTGTCGGCTTATCTTCGATTTTTGCAGATGCAAAAAACATAGAAGAATTTTGGACGAATATTATCGAAGGGAAAGATAGTATAAAAGAGGTACCTGAAAGTCGATGGAATATAGACGACTACTATGATCCTGACATGAGAGCGCCAGACAAGACCTACTGTAAGGTAGGTGGTTTTCTTCCTGAGATAGATTTTAATCCATTGGAGTTTGGTTTACCACCAAATATTTTGGAGGTAACCGATGTAAGTCAATTGCTCGGATTGGTAGCTGCGCGAGATGCATTGGAAGACGCAGGATATGGCAAAAATTCTGAAAAATTTACGGCGGAGCTAAAAGCTAAAACGGGGGTACTGCTTGGTGTAGGCGGAGGTCAAAAATTGATCACTCCCCTAATCGCTAGACTACAATATCCTATCTGGGAAAAAGCGTTGAGAGCTAGTGGTGTAGCAGAGGAAGATATCCCACCGATAGTAGAAAAAATGAAAAAAGCCTATGTAGGATGGAATGAGAATTCGTTTCCAGGTTTGCTAGGTAATGTTATATCGGGAAGAATCACCAATCGATTTGACCTAGGAGGCATCAACTCTGTAGTGGATGCTGCTTGTGCGGCCTCTCTTAGTGCCATCAAAATGTCACTAAGCGAACTCGTAGAAGGAAGATGTGATATGATGCTGACAGGTGGAGTCGATACTGACAATTCTCCTTTTATGTATATGTCTTTTTCTAAGACGCCAGCTTTTTCTAAGTCTGGTGTGATCAGCCCATTTAGTGATGCGGCAGATGGAATGCTTATCGGAGAAGGCATCGGAATGCTTGTCCTTAAGAGACTAGAAGATGCAGAAAGAGATGGGGACAGAATCTATGCTGTTATTAAAGGTGTAGGAACTTCTAGTGATGGACGATTCAAATCTGTATATGCACCACGCTCTAGTGGTCAAGCACTGGCTATGGAACGTGCGTATGAAGACGCTGGATACCCAGCGCATACCGTAGGTTTATTGGAAGCGCATGGTACAGGAACAGGTGCGGGAGATCCGACAGAGTTCGAATCTATGCGCATGGTTTTTAGTGCGAACAATAATAAGAAACAACATATAGCACTTGGCTCTGTAAAATCCCAAATCGGGCATACGAAAGCTGCAGCAGGCGCAGCGGGCATGGTCAAAGCGGTATTGGGACTATACCACAAAGTACTCCCTCCTACTATCAATGTAGCGCAACCCAATTCTAAATTTAATATCAAGGAGACGCCTATATATATAAATACAGAATCTAGACCTTGGATTAGAAATGGTGCACCAAGACGAGCAGGTGTTTCTGCTTTTGGATTTGGAGGGATAAATGTACACCTAGCCTTAGAAGAATATACTGGTCAACAGGAAACGGCCTATAGACTGCATCAACCCTACAAATCAGTTATCTTACAAGGAGATACGCCAGATCAACTGCGAAATACTTGTAAGGAATATATTGAGCAACTCAAGGGCGCTCAAGCGGAGAATACCTTTGGGCAAATGTGCATGGATAGCAATACGGCCATAATCGGGTCTCATCAAGCTAGGCTAGGATTTGTTGTAAAGGATATCAATGAATGTATAGACTTTCTAGAAGAAAGCTATCGTCTCCTTGAAAATAAGCAACCTTACTGGGATCACCCCAAAGGAATTCACTATCGAAATAAAGGGCTGAATATGGCTGAACATAAAGTGGTCGCTTTATTTTCTGGTCAAGGTTCTCAGTACATTGGTATGGGTAAGGAATGCGCGAATGCTTTTCCTACTATAGCGGAGAGCTTTGAGAAAGTAGATAAATTATTTTACGCAGAGGGACAAACTGCCTTGTCGAAGGCGGTCTATCCTATCCCATTTTTCGATAAAGATGAGAAAGTACAACAAGTAAGAAATCTCACACGCACAGAAAATGCACAACCTGCTATCGGCGTGTTGAGTATGGGACAATACAAAGTACTACAAAACGCTGGCTTCAAAGCAGATATGACCTCAGGTCATAGTTTTGGAGAACTGACTGCACTGTGGGCAGCGGGTGTATATACTGATGATACCTTCATGTCACTTGCTAAGAATAGAGGTGCATCTATGGCGATACAAAACCCAAATGCAGATAGTGGTTCTATGCTCGCTGTGAAAGAGAGCGAAGAAAAAGTACGTACGGCTATCCAAAATATTGCGGGCGTACAGATCGCTAATATCAATGCAAAAAATCAAATTATACTTGGAGGGTCTACGGAAGATATTTTGTTAGCGGATAAAACACTCAGCCAACAAGGGTTTTCATGTGTTAAGCTCCCTGTTTCTGCAGCCTTTCATACTTCATTTGTGAAGCATGCGCAGGAGCCATTTTCTAGGTTCGTAGACGCGCAATCGTTCCAAATTCCTAGAATACCTGTTTACGCTAACACCACAGGAGAAGCGTATCCGACAGATCAAAATAACATAAAGTCTATCCTGAAGAATCAGATATTGAATCCTGTTCAATTTAAGAAACAAGTGGAAAACTTGTACGCTGCAGGAGGTAGAATATTTGTAGAGTTCGGGCCAAAAGGCGTGTTGACCAATTTGGTAAAAAATATCCTAAGTGATAAAGGGCACAGAGCTATTGCCATCAATCCAAACGCAAAGAAGGATAGTGATTTTCAATTGAGACAGGCTGTTGTACAGCTTAGAGTATTGGGAATACCAATGACTAATATCGATCCTTTTAAAAGAAACCTTAAAGCAGCACCAGTGCCGACCAAATTAAATGTAAAACTAAGTGGAAACAACTATGTCTCTGATGCTACTAAGAAAGCATACTTAGATGTGTTGGCTAATGATTTTAAAATTTCAAACAGATATCAAAGAAACGGAAGTGTACCTCCTCAAGAGGTGGTTGTAAAAAAGGAGGATACAAGCTCCAATAATATTATTCAAAAAGAAGAAGAAATGCTAAATAGAGAAGCGCTCAATTTATTAAAAGACACCGTAGAATCTTTTAAAGGGAATCAAACTAAATCTTTAGAGATTTTTGAAAGATTGATGAATGACCAAAATCAACAGTCCAATCGATTGTTGCAAATACTATCCCAAGCGATAGGAAATCCTGAAGGTGTAAATGTAGTGCAGCAACAATCTGTACAGCAGGTAAACCAGGTAGCAAACACCATTAAATACACCAATGGAGTAGCTAATGGAATTGGGAACTCAAATGGTAATGGGAACGCAAATGGAAATGGACATACGAATGGGCTTACTAATGGTGAGCATAAAGTAGTAAACACTACCACTGCTCCAGTAGTCACTAAGCCAGTTCCTACTCCTCCAGCCCCAAGTAACAATGGCGGCGTAGATTCTTCTGCGCTACAGAAAATACTGATGGAAGTGGTGAGTGAGAAAACAGGTTACCCTGCGGAAATGCTAGAACTGAACATGGACATGGAAGCAGATCTTGGTATTGATTCTATCAAGAGAGTTGAAATATTTGGTGCGTTAACTTCTCAATATCCTGAGATGTCTAATATAGACCCGAATGAACTGACTGAGCTAAGAACCTTAGGAGAAATAGTAACTTTTGTTTCTGGAAAAGGAGGTGCAAGTGTAGCAGCAAAAGCAAGCGCACCTGTGCAACAAGTGTCCACTCCAGCAGTAGCTGCCACTCCTGCTCCCATAGCTAGCCCAAGTGTTTCTAGTTCCAATGGTGACAACTCTGGGCTTACGGCTATATTACTAGAAGTGGTAAGTGAAAAAACGGGCTACCCTGCGGAGATGTTAGAATTGAACATGGATATGGAAGCTGATCTAGGAATCGACTCTATCAAGAGAGTAGAAATATTTGGTGCGCTTACTGCGCAGTATCCAGAGATGTCAGGCATTGATCCGAACGAATTGACAGAATTGAGAACATTAGGAGAAATAGTAAGTTTTGTATCTGGAAAGTCTGGCGCTGCTACTATAAGCACAGCGGTGACTGCTCCTGTAGCTGCAGCTCCAACTGCTCCTGTAAATCCTGCATCGACAAATGGTACGACTGGAGGTGGTGCTGACCTTGGCGCTTTACAAGCTGCTCTTATGGAAGTGGTAAGTGAAAAGACAGGCTACCCTGCGGAGATGTTAGAATTAAATATGGACATGGAAGCCGATTTAGGAATTGACTCTATCAAAAGGGTAGAAATATTTGGTGCGCTTACTACACAAAATCCAGACATGAGTGGCATAGATCCCAATGAATTAACCGAATTAAGAACACTAGGAGAAATAGTAACTTTTGTTGGCGCAAAAGTAAAAAAAAAGCCTACAGTAATGTAGATTTTGCACCGTCATCAAAAAACCAAGTTATTGATGAAGGAGCCGCGTTTAGTGGCTCCTTCCAAGGTGTAGAAAGAAAAAAATTAGGATTTAAATATCTCCCCAATCCTGACTTTTACTACACCGAAATTTCCGATAAATACTGCACAGTTGTAACAAACGACGGAAGCCCACTTACCGATAAGTTTATTTCTAAGTTAAAATCAAGAGGCGAGCAAGTCGTGGTGATTAATCTACCTAATATCAATAATCCAATAAAAGAAAATGCTGTAAGTTTACAGGATAACAACGAAGACAGCATAAGAGCTCTTTTCGAAACTATCCGCAATAATAGCCAATTCAAAATTGGAAGCTTTGTTCACTTGCATCCCAGATTTACATTCTTTGGTAGAAAATTCAACGAACATTTCGACGCAGAAAGAGAAATACTGAAGACAGTATTTTTGATGGCCAAGTATATCAAAGAAGACTTGAACGTTTTTGGTGAATCTAATCACGCTAGATTCCTAACCGTGAGTCAGATGGATGGCTCCTTAGGAAAAGGAACCACAGGTATAATCTCGGTAGTTGGAGGAGGTCTGACTGGTCTTGTAAAATGTCTTAACCTTGAGTGGTCGCCTGTATTCTGCCGAGCTGTAGATTTAGACCCAAATATAAATACGGAACAAGCCGCAGATTATGTTTACAATGAATATCATGATGCGAATCGAGATATCGTAGAAGTTGCCTACGATACTACACAAAGAAAAACCCCTACAGAAACGATCGAAGTAGTAGACGAGCACAAACCGATAGAAGCAAAGATTAATGCGCAGAGTGTATTCCTGGTATCTGGAGGCGCGAAAGGGGTAACAGCTACTTGCGTGAAAGCCATGGCGAAAGTCTTTCCTTGCAAGTTTATTCTGCTGGGTAGATCTGATATCCAGTTCGAATTGCCTTCTTATGCTATCCAAGAAAACGATGAGCGTAATCTTAAGTCGCTAATAATGCAAGACTTGAAGCAAAAGGGAAAAGCCAGCTTTGCAGATGTCAAAAAAATGTACAGCAAGATAGTAGCTAAAAAAGAAATAGAAGAAACATTAAACGCCATCAAAGCCAACGGAAATGAAGTCGTCTATATAAAAGGAGACGTCACCAAAGTAGAAAGTTTTAGAGTAGATTTATTAGCCGCTACTAAAAAACTTGGAAAAGTAACGGGTATTATTCATGGCGCGGGACGTCTAGCTGATAAATATATTCAAGACAAAACAGCACAAGATTTTGAAAACGTATTATCTGTCAAATTAGACGGCATGTTAAGCCTTCTTACTGCGACAGATATCATGTCATTGGATTATCTCATTATGTTTTCTTCTGTAGCGGGATACTATGGAAATGTAGGGCAATCTGATTATGCTGTAGCCAACGAAATCTTGAGTAAGGCAGCTCACCTATTCAAAACCAACCATCCCAATACGCATGTGAGTGCCATCAACTGGGGCGCATGGGACTCTGGCATGGTGAGTGGAGAACTTAAAGCACAGTTTGAAGCTATGGGCGTCAAGCTTGTGAACAGTGATGGTGGTGCCGCTATGTTTTTGAATGAACTCAACAATAGGTATGATGGACAAGCCTCAACGATAATCGGAGGTACTCTACCTGCAGGAATAAGTTACTTAGGGGAATTGAAAACCCACCAAATTGTCAAGACCATAAGTACGAAGGACAATCCATTTTTGCAAGATCACGTCATCCAAGGAAAGGCAGTACTCCCTGTAGTCAATGCCGTTGGATGGATGGCCCAAAACTGTGAGCGATTGTATCCAGATTATAGAGTGTATGAAATATCTGACACAAAGCTTTTCAAAGGCTTAGTGTTTGAACCAACAGATGTAAACTCTTACACGCTAGAATTAAAAGAAGAATCTAAGTCAAAAGAAGAGATTCATTTTTCTACTACTGTATCTAGTAAAGGAAAAAGAATACCGAGTATTCATTATAAGGCAAAGGTGGTTATAAGAAACAGAAAAAGCATACCAGACAGTCCAAGATTTAACTTGGAAAAGAATAAAACAGTGGAGTTAGAAAACGGAAAAGTATTGTATAAGAATGGTGCCTTATTTCATGGGCCCAACTTTCAAGGTATTAATCAAATCATAGAAAGCAGCGAGAAGCACATGCTCCTCTCTTGTACTGCGCCTAAGGTGAGTGCGCAAGAACAAGGACAGTTTCCAGTAGATTCTGTCAATACTTTCTTTTCTGATATACAGTATCAAGGAATGGTAGTATGGGTACAACAGTTTAACGATGGTGCTAAATCTCTTCCTTTGCAAACACAGAAGGTTACTTTATACCGTCCAGTACCTTTCGACAAATTGATGTATGTGCATATCGACATAGTAGAATCTAGTGAATTTAAAATGACTGCAAATTGTACCGTAATGGATGAAGAAAGAGTTGTTTACATGACCACTTTTGGTGCCGCGGTAACGGTATCAAAACAGTTGCAATGGAACTAAGAGAGGAATAAAGAAAATAGAAAGAATTTAGATGATCGCAATAATTGGCTCTTCAGGTTTGTTTCCAGGCTCTTCCAACAAGGAGGCGTTTTGGGATAACCTTATGCAACAAAAAGACCTAACGGGGACTGCCAGTAAAAAAGACTTTGGTGCAGCACCAGAGCTATTTTTCCAATCAGAAAAGGGCGTGGTAGACAAGTGCTATTCCCTTCGAGGGGGTTATATCCGAGATTTTAAATTTGATCCAAGTGGATATCGATTAGATCCTACCTTTTTAGCTGCGCAAGACAAACTATATCAGTGGTCATTGTTTGTGGCAAAAGAAGGACTCAAGGACGCAGGTTATCTCGACAAAGACATTTTGAAAAGATGTGGCGTCATATTAGGGAATTTATCATTCCCTACCCTTTCCTCGCATAAACAGCTCGCTAATCTATACGCGGATAACGTGGAAGAGCAATTGAAAAAAATTCTACAAACTGAGAATTTTAAATTACCACAGCACGAGGAAGATAAAAACAATCAACAAATTTTAGACTATACTCCATCAGGTATGGTCGCAGAAGCTCTGGGCTTAGGAGGCGTACATTACGCTTTGGATGCGGCTTGTGCTACATCCCTTTACGCCATCAAACTAGCTTGTGATGAACTCAATGCAGGTCGAGCAGATATGATGCTGGCAGGTGCAGTGTGCGCCTCTGATCAATTGTTCATCCATATGGGCTTTTCAATTTTTCATGCCTACTCCGCCTCCGACAAAAAATTTGTTCCACTTGATAAAGACTCTGCTGGCCTTGTCTCTGCAGAAGGCGCAGGTATGGTTGTACTCAAAAGACTAGAAAATGCAGAAAGAGATGGAGACCATATTTTAGGTGTCATCGGAGGAATAGGTCTATCGAATGATGGACAAGGAAAATTTCTTTTAAGCCCTAATCCGAAAGGACAACAATTGGCTTTTGAAAGAGCCTATGCACAACATAATACAGAACCAGAAAAAACGAGTTATTTAGAATGCCATGCAACGGGAACGCCTTTAGGCGATGTCACGGAGATAAATTCAATCTCTGACTTCTTCTCCAAGTACAAAGCCTTACCCCTTTTGGGTTCTGTAAAATCCAATATGGGTCATCTGCTCACGGCGGCGGGTATGACAGGACTCCTTAAAGTATTAGCAGCAATCAAACATGAGGTCATCCCACCCAATATCAATCTGGAAAAGCCCGTCCAAGCAGACAACCAATGGATCAGTGATCAACAGATGATTACCCAACCCACGCAGTGGAAAGACGAGCAGAAACAGGCAGGTATCAATTCCTTTGGATTTGGAGGCACGAATGCGCACATGATTGTTCAGAACTACAAAACCAATAAATACCTAAAAGAAGAAATCAAGCAAAACGAAAAACTTTCTTCTATGTCCATTATTGGGATGGATGCTCACTTCGGAAACTGCGACGGCTTGGAAGCTTTTTCTGAAACGATTTATTATGGTAAGCAGCATATGAGACCTCTCCCACCCAATAGATGGAAAGGCTTTGAGGAGAACAAAAACATCCTCTCTCAATATGGCTTACAAAATGGAGAAGTCCCTCCTGGCGCCTACCTAGAGGATTTTGAAATTGACTTGCTGCGTTACAAGATTCAGCCCAAAGAAGCGGAAACCTTAGAACCCCAGCAGGCCCTCATCTTGAAGGTAGCGGATCAAGCGATTAAGGACGCAGGACTGAGTCCTTCAAAAAACATAGCCGTTTTGATTGCTATGGAATCCGAATTAGCTATCCATCACTACCTAGCCAGATGGGATATGTCTTGGCAACTAGAAGAAGCGCTAGAGAAAAATGGTATCCAACTCAATGCCAAACAAAAAGAAGAATTAGAAAAGGCCACTAGGAATAGTGTCTACTATAGAGAAGGAGCTCAAACGCCCTCTCAACATACTAGTTTTGTCGGCAACATCATGGCGAGTAGAATCGCTGCCCTTTGGGACTTTTCTGGCCCAGCGTTTACGGTTTCTTGTGCAGAACAATCTGTCTTTAAGGCCATTGACATCGCACAATTGATGTTGACCAATGACGAAGTAGATGCTGTAGTGGTAGGAGGCGTTGATCTCTCTGGTGGACTAGAGAACGTATTGCTACGCAATCAAAAAAATCAAGTCAATCAGAAGCCTAATCCTAGTATTGCCCTAAACCATTCCAGTCAAGGCTGGATCGTGGGAGAAGGTGCTGGGGCTATCGTACTTTGCAAACCAGAGGCGACGGAAGGCAAGAAAGTATACGCCATTATAGAGGGCAGTCCGTTTTTAGATAAAGTACAAAACGATATCGGCTATATAGAACTCGCTTCTAACGGAATAGCGAAAGAAGATAAAAAAGAATTAGATTTCTTGAAAGCCAATGTGAGTCAGCAGCCTATCGCTTTAGGCTCAGTGAAGTCAAATATTGGACACACCTTTGCGGCTTCAGGAATCGCGGCTATCATCAAAACGGCCTTGTGTGTTTCAGAAAAATTCATTCCTGCTATACCTAACTGGGAAGCACCCAAGGAAGAAAATTTCTTTGCGCAAGCGAATTATTACTTTCCTACAAATTCTCGCCCTTGGATACTGAAAGATGATATTCAAGATAGAAAAGCTTTGGTCAATGATGGTCAGGGTAATTTATTGCAAATAGCAGAAGCTACTTCTAAGGAAGTCAAGCCACCGCATATACGCCGTAGAGATTTCACTTCTTTCATTATTCTAAAAGGAGCGGATAATAAAGCATTGCTGCACCAAATTTCTGCATTAGAAATAGCCTTAGAATCCAAAAAGGACTTAGCAGACATCGCAGCTAGTTTTTATAAGACTTCAAAAACAAAGGAAGGCTATACGCTGGTCTTGGTATCCAAAACAAGAAGAGATTTAGCCAATGAAATGGCTTTCTTCAAAGGTAAATTTCAACAAGCCTTTACAGATGGCTTGACAATCAAAACCCCTAAAGGGAGTTTCTTTACCAATGCACCCATAGGGCAAAAAGGAAAGGTCACTTTTGTTTACCCAGGTTCTTCGACTGCATATACAGGTTTGGGTAGAAATGCTTTTAGAGCATTTCCACACTTGCATCAATTCTACGAAGCGCAGTTGGACCAACTAGACAATTTTGTCTGGTCTGACTTCTTGTTTCCTAGACAAATAAGTAAAGACGAAACACCACCATCTATACAAGGGCATGCCATAGCAATGATGTCAGTGGGTGTATTTCATAGTGCTATGTACACGCATATCCTCAGAGATATGCTCGACTGTCAGCCAGAGATTGCCTTAGGCTACAGTATGGGGGAATGCAGCAGTATGTGGTATTCGCTTGGTGTTTGGGATCCGAAAAATTCTCATCACTTTCAAAACTCCCCTATTTTTCAAAACCGATTTGCAGGAGACTTGATCAATCTAGCCGAGCATTGGGGTGTAAGTTCTGAAGAAGCTAAAGAGAATTGGCTTAGCCTTATTTTGATGGCTCCTAAAGAAGCTGTGCAGCCTTTACTGAAAGCATATCCTGGGGTGTATTTGAGTTTTATCAATTCTCCTTCTGAAGTAATCGTTTCGGGTAAAAAAGAAGATTGCTACAAAATTGCAGCGACGCTAGGATGTCAATCTATGCCCCTGCCGTTTCAGAATGTGATCCATCATTCCTTTTGCAGATCAGAAGAAGAAGGACTCTTGGCGATGCATAATTTTGACATTCACGAAAGACCCAATATTCAATTTTACTCTAGCGTACAAAATGATTACTTGCCTGTAGAAAGTGCTCCGATAGCACAAAACTCTACTGAGGTTTGTTGCCGTGCGGTTGATTTCCCTTCGAGTGTAGAAAAAGTCTATGCAGACGGAGCCCGAATTTTTATCGAGCTTGGCGCCAACGCTACTTGTACGGGTTGGATCAATCAGATATTGAAAGATAGAGAGCATCTTGCATTGAGCATGGATATCAAAGGAAAGCACATTGCGGATACCATCACAGCTGCGGTTGCCATGCTTAGCGCACATCAAGTGCCTCTCAGTTTAGACGCCCTTTTTGTAGCACACGAAGTCACGAGTAAAGAAAAGAGTTTTTATAAAAAAATAGCTTTAGGCGGAAAACGAATCGCCTCTATATTTAAGGAACCCAATTTGGTGTCCTTGTTCGAAAAAGTTCAGGTACAAAAAAAAGAATTGGTCATGCATCACGCAAACGGAAGTAATGCTTTTGTGGATGCAAGCCCTTCAATAGAGGATCAATCACCTTTAAACCATTCACATCAAATCAATACTAACACAAGTCAAAAGAAAATGAGCTTAGATACCATATCTACTACCCCATCTACAACTGTTGCCTCCGATAAGATTGGAGAAAATGGATTGCGTTTGCAAAACTTTGAATCCGGTGAACAGCTCCAAGGAAAAAACATTGTCTTCAGTCAAGCGGATTTAGAAGAATTTGCCACTGGTAAAATTGCCAATGTATTTGGCCCAGAATATGGAATCATAGATTCCTACTCTCGAAGAGTAATGCTACCCATGTATCCTTATCTACTCGTGAGTAGGGTAACTGGCTTACAAGGCAAGCGAGGAGAGTTCGTTCCTTCTACTATGCAGACGGAATATGATATCCCTTACAATGCCTGGTTTACTACCGACCGACAAATTCCTTGGGCGGTATCTGTAGAATCGGGACAGTGCGATTTACTCCTAATTTCATACCTAGGCATTGATTTTGAAAACAAAGGAAATCTGGTTTATCGATTATTGGATTGCACACTCACTTTTGTGGATGACTTACCTTTCGAAGGACAGACTTTACGCTACGATATATCAATAAACTCTTTTGTACGCAACGGAGAGAATCTTTTATTTTTCTTTAGCTATCGTTGCTATGTAGAAGATAGATTGGTACTCAAGATGGATAACGGTTGTGCTGGATTCTTCAGTGACGAACAGTTAGAAGAAGGAAACGGGGTCGTATATTCAGAAGACGAAAAAGCTAAAAAAATTAATGCGAATAAAAGGCGCTTTACTCCTTTATTGAATACCCATAAAACTCAATTTTCAAAAGCGGATCTTCAGCACTTAATCAATGGGAAACCAGAGCTATGTTTTGAAGATGAATCTTACTTCCCGAATGGCAGAAACCCATCGCTTTCTCTTCCTCCTGAAAAGATACTGATGATAGATAGAATTACTTCTGTCGACATCCATGGAGGTGCGTATGGGCTCGGTACCATTGTAGCCGAAAAAGACCTGCATCCAGATGACTGGTATTTCCCATGTCACTTTAGAGATGATGAAGTATTAGCTGGGTCTCTGCAAGCCGAAGGTGGAGGCAACCTTTTGAGATTTTTCATGCTTCTCCTGGGTTTACAGCGGCTAACAAAAGACGCACGCTACCAACCTATCTTCGATCTACCTCAAAAGGTAAGATGCAGAAAACAAGTGACGCCTAAGGACACGAAGCTAGTATACAAGCTAGAAATAAAAGAAATTGGCCTCATTCCTAATCCTTACGTGATTGGAGACTTAGAGATTATATCCGACGGTGTTGTTACGGTACACTTCGAAAACCTCGGACTACAACTTAGAGAAAAAGACAATCCTAAATATTTAGAGAAAACGAGTGGCGTTCCTATCTCCAGCAGATCGGAGGGTGCTTTGATGAACGAACACGACATCACCACCTTTGCCTTAGACGATTTGTCTAAGTGTTTTGGCCCTGACTTCGCCGTATACGATGGCAGAACTGTTTCCCGTCAGCCGAATACAGATTTACAAGTTATCTCTCGTATTCTCAAGGTCGATGGACAGCGTGGAGACTTTACTAAACCCTCTACTATTTGGGCGGAGTATGATGTCCCTACTGACGCTTGGTACTACGAACAAAATGCCACGCACACTATGCCCTACTCTATCTTGATGGAAGTGGCTTTGCAGCCTTGTGGTTTATTGGGTGCCTACCTAGGTTCTACCCTACAGTTTGCAGATAAGAATTTATTCTTCCGTAACCTTGACGGCGAAGGAGAAATGTTTGACTTGCCAATGGGTACAGACTTTAGAGGTAAGACTATACACAACAAATCTGTACTTGTCTCTTCTGTCGCTTTAGGAGGAACAGTCTTACAAAACTACACTTTCGAATTATCCATCGATGGTCAGGTTTTCTACAAAGGGAAATCTTCCTTCGGGTTTTTCCCTGCCGATGCATTGGCCTCACAAGTAGGTCTAGACAATGGCAAAGAAGTTGCCTCATGGTTGGAGCAAAACAATTTACCAGCTACCCAATATATGCAAGTCAATCTAGACTCGCTTTATGGAAAAATGAAATTATTCAAAGCGCCAGTCGACAAACCGCATTACAAATTATCAGGAAATCAGTTACGTCTTATAGACAAACTTAAAATAGCCAAGAACCAAGGTGAGTATGGCAAGGGCTATGTCCACGCTACTAAATTTATGAAGACTTACGATTGGTTCTTTACTTGTCACTTCTACCAAGACCCAGTAATGCCTGGCTCTCTAGGGGTTGAGGCCATCCTGCAAGCCATGCAGACTTTCGCGCTACAGCAAGATTTAGGAAAAGATTTCAAATCTCCAAAATTTGTGCAAGTTGCCAACCACAAAACTACTTGGAAATACAGAGGGCAAATACTTTTACCTGTAAAAGAAA